>NZ_JZRH01000028.1:0-129950 GCF_000963985.1 Pantoea sp. BL1
CTTTCGGGGTTCACTTCATAAAGGACGCCCTGACGCATAATGCGTTATCCATCCCTATTGGGAGCCGTTGGAGGGGGCGAACCCGGGATCGCCCGTTATCGGCACCGCTTTACAGCAACGACTGCGGCGCTACCGGCTTGCCGGTTTTCAATGACTCCAGCGCGGCATCCGCCAGCAGTAACGCCTGCAATCCATCATTACCGCTGGGATAATGACCTTCACCTTTGACCAGCGCATCGATCAAGGTCGCGAGTTCATTGCGATAAGCTTCGGCATAACGCTGCAGGAAGAAGTGCTGCGGCTTCTGCGCCACCACGCCATTGGCAACGGATTTCACTAATTGTGACTCCAGCTGATTCGTCACCTGTAACATCCCTTCGCTACCGTGTACTTCAATACGCTGATCGTAACCATAGCTGGCACGACGGCTATTAGTGATCACCGCCATCTTGCCGCTGGCGCAGGTCAGGGTTACCACTGCGGTATCCACATCGCCCAGCGCTTTAATCTCAGGATCCACCAGTGCAGCTGCGCTGGCAAACACCGATACCGGCTCTTCATTTAACAACCAGCGTGCCATGTCGAAATCATGAATCGTCATATCACGGAACAGGCCGCCAGAGACTTTAACGTACTCGGCAGGCGGTGCGCCTGGGTCACGCGAGCTAATGGTCACCAGCTCGGTTTCACCAATCTCGCCATCACGCAGACACGCCTGCAGGTGCGCCATGCTTGGGTCAAAGCGACGGTTGAATCCCACCATCAGCGGCACGCCTGCTTCGCGCACTGTGGCTAAACAGCTCTGCACGCGTTCCAGGCTCAGGTCTACCGGTTTTTCACAGAAGATGGCTTTTTTGGCGCGGGCGGCGGCTTCAATCAAATCTGCGTGGGTGTTAGTGGCGCTGCAAATCGCCACCAAGTCAATCGAGCTGTCCGCCAGTATGGTGTCGAGGTCCGCCACTTGAGCGCCGTATTTCTCGGCCAGCGCATTGGCGGCAGGGGCGTAAACATCCATCACATACGCCAGACTGCACTGCGGGTGGGCGGCGATATTCCCGGCATGAATTTGTCCAATACGGCCAGCACCTAAGAGAGCAACTTTTAGCATTTTTCTTTCCTATTAAGGGCGACAGGTGATGGCGCTATTAATCGACTTAGCGTGCGGTTAAGTCAAAACAAAGCCCAAAACGAAGGGTGAAAGGATGAGGCCGATCACATATAAATTTGAGGTTTATCACCTCAAAATCAAACTAATTAAGTAAATACAGTATGTTATATCGATTTGATTTCTTTAGACTTATCAAGGTATTGTTGCCATCACGAGGTGGATAACATCAGGAACCGTCATGGCACTGCACAACTGGAAATCACCTTCCATCAAGGATATCGCGCAGGAAGCGGGTGTCAGTCCGGCCACGGTGGATCGAGTTCTTAATGGACGTGAAGGCGTGCGCGACGTGACGCGCAAGAAAGTGGACTCTGCCATGGCGCGGCTAGGTCTGCAGTCGGAGGGAGAGAGCCGCAGTGCCGGTGTTCAGCGCGTGGCGATCATCTGCGAATCGGGTAGCAGTTTTGGCGGTCAGCTTGAGCGCCAGGCGCGCGTGATGAAGGCGGATCGCCCGCAATTGCACATCAGTATGGATACCTTGCCGAGTGTCCAGTTTAACGCCGACCGTTTCAGCCAATTGATCACCCGCCGCGCCAGAGAAGCCAGCGGCATTATTTTGGTATGCCGTGACGATGTGAAAATTAATCGCGCGGTGAAAGCCGCCATTGACGATGGCGTGCAGGTCATTTGCCTGACCAGCGATCTACCGAATTCCCGCCGTACCGCTTATGTCGGTATCGACCAAATCGCCTCTGGAGCGACCGCCGGTTGGTTTATGGGCCGCATGCTGCCGCCGCAGCAACCAGGCAATATTTTATTGATTTGCAGTTCGACTTATCGCACCCAGGAGGAGCGCGAAATCGGCTTTCGCCGCGTGCTACGCGAATCATTTCCGTGGCTGACGATCCGTGACCGCGTCAATATCAACGACGAAGCGGAAACGGCCTGGCACAGCGTGAAAAAGTGGCTGGAAGAGGGGAAACCGCTGGCCGGAATTTACAACACGGCGGGAGGGAATGAAGGCGTCGCCAGAGCGCTGGAAGCGTTTGGTGTGCAGGATCAGGTTATTTTCACCGGGCATGAGTTGAGTGAATCGAGTCGCTTACTGCTGGAGACAGGCACGATGGATATGGTGCTGGGACATGATATGCGGCGGGAGATTGAGCAGTGTCTGGCGATATTTGAACAGCCGTTGAGTGAGCGCTCATCGGCGGATGTGAAAACGCCGTTGCTGATTTACCACCGCTATTCGTACTTCTCATAAGCGTCGATCATGATTAACGATGAATGGTGTCAATAAAAATACTTTAAGTCATTTTGCAGAGACTATCAGCACCCCAATTCTCACGGCCAGGTCTGGAACGGCACCATAGGTATCAGCATCATTCAGCAAACTCGCTGAATCGCCAGCGGGCATTCCCTCTCCCTGGATTGAATTGCTCGGCTTGATAACGAGCAAGATGAATACGATGCAGTAAAGAGCCTGCTGATAGTTTGATGATTGAAATATCAAGTGAGGGATGCGGTGCGGGGATGATTTCCCCTGCCGTTAAACTGGACAGGGGAGGTGATTGCTTTTGCTCTGGCTGTTTATCCATGTTCAATCTAACCAGCATTTCACCATTAATAGCGACCTTGTTGCATGTCATGTTACGGCATCAGGTTACACCTGCTGTTTCAGCCACCAATCCGAATCAATCATCCCGCCAAAAATCGTATGGCTGAACTTGATGGCTCTAAAACCGGTGAATTGTGCCCCTGCGATCACGCCGTAAGTAACACAGTTTCTTAACATTCATCCCAGTGATTAAGATCGCAATAATTATTACCAAACTCTCTTTAATAAGGAGCCATAAAGCTTACGCATGGTTGCGCAAAGAGAGAGGGCGTTATGCACGAGAAAATCCCCGGAACACGTTGGTATCGCGTTATTGCCCCGATTTTAATTACCTGCATCATCTCGTTTATGGACCGCGTAAATATCAGCTTTGCGCTGCCAGGCGGCATGGATCAGGATCTGGCGATCACCAGTCAGATGGCCGGTATGGTGAGCGGCATCTTCTTTATTGGTTATCTGTTCTTACAGGTACCGGGCGGACGAATCGCGGTGAATGGCAGCGGTAAACGCTTCATCGCCTGGTCACTGATCGCGTGGATGGTGGTCTCCATCGCCACCGGTTTTGTCACTAACCACTACCAACTGCTGGCGCTGCGCTTTGTGCTGGGTATCTCCGAAGGCGGCATGCTGCCGGTGGTCCTTACCATGGTCAGTAACTGGTTCCCGGAAAAAGAACTCGGACGCGCCAATGCCTTCGTGATGATGTTCGCGCCGCTGGGTGGCATGTTTACTGCGCCGATTTCCGGATACATCATCAATGTGCTCGACTGGCGCTGGCTGTTTATTATTGAAGGCATGCTCTCTGCAGCGGTGTTGCTGGTGTGGTGGCTGGTGATCGCCGATCGCCCGGAAGAAGCGCGCTGGCTCCCTGCCCGTGAGAAAGCGTATCTGTTACGGGAACTGACCCGCGAACGCGCCGCCCATCGCAGCGCTGCGCCAGTGAACAAAGCGCCATTGAAAGCAGTTTTCCGTCATTCTGGCTTGATGAAGCTGGTGGCACTGAACTTCTTCTATCAGACCGGCGATTACGGCTACACGCTGTGGCTGCCGAGTATCCTGAAAAATCTTACCGGCACAAATATGGCGGGGGTCGGCTTATTAGCGGCAATCCCGTTTGTGGCCACTATCCTGGGTATTTATGCGATTTCGTGGCTCAGCGACCGCACGGGAAAACGCCGTTTGTGGGTGATGGTTTCCCTGCTCTGTTTCGCCGCCGCGCTGCTGGCTTCGGTGGTGCTGCACAGCAATATCGTCGCATCTTACATTGCGCTGGTGGTGTGCGGTTTCTTCCTGAAAGCGGCAACCAGCCCGTTCTGGTCGATTCCCGGCCGTATCGCCTCGCCAGAAGTGGCGGGTGGTGCGCGTGGCGTGATCAACGGGCTGGGTAATCTGGGTGGGTTCTGCGGACCGTATCTGGTCGGCATGATGACGATGCTGTATGGGCAGAGTGTGGCGGTGTGCTGGCTGGCGGGATCGCTGGTGGTGGCCGGCATTATTACGGCATTGCTGCCGCGTAATTGCGATATCAATCCGTCGGCTCCGCGTGAAGCCGGGGCGGATGATAGGCTGATGAGCGTGAAGTAAAGGGTTGCGCTGCCGTTAGCAGCGCAACGCTGACCTCGCAGACACTATTTTAGAGTGGCATGTAAAGTTCATTAAGAACGGCGTGCCAAATGCATCACATTCAAATTTATCGAAGATTATTTCTCTATCAAACCCCAATTATTTGAATAAATTAACCCTAATCGGCATATCTCATTGCTGGTGCGTAAGTATTCCGCTAAGAACACGCAAGCGAAATGAAATAACCCTGCGCGGCAGGATATGAAAGGTGTATGATTTTTTTGAGACTTAAGTCCAATGTAAATCAGAAAAAACCTAATTCATTGCAACATTGCGTGAGTATTCGTATGCCACTGACTAACGCCAGGGTACTTAATCTGGGAACGACTTCGCTCGTGCTGTATTCAGATTGCCAATATACCGTAGCCGGTATTTCAGCCATGATGCGTGAGAGATTTCCACAGCAACCCACTGACAGTACCATCATCATCGTCAATGCCTGCTCGATGTCTCTGGAGGCAAGAATGAATGATGTTTTCGTATTACGAAAAAGATATGGCGAGCGCGCATTTATTTTTGTGCTGACGCAGGATAAAGACAATTACGAGATCTATTCCCGTATTCACTTTGTTTCACTGAGATCATCAGCCAATGCGCTACTGTGCTACATCATGAGTGCGGTGATATTGCATGAAAGTAGAGCCGTCAGGCTATCGTTGCAAAGTATGCAAATCATCTACATGAAATCATTGGGTGTCGAGATTGCGGATATTGCATCACTGATGAACAGAAGTTATTCAACGATAAAAAACAACTTTTCATACTGCAAAAGGCGTTTGCATATCAGGAGTTCATTCTCTGAGCGAGCACTGATCTATATTGCGAAAGGTATTGTCTGTAAACAATAATAAGGCAGGTCATGTCACAACTGGTTTTGGTTTTTATATTATGTTTAGTCCTGGCATTTTCAATTTATGCCATTGTACATGGTAAAAAGAAAAAGCGCTTTTACAGCAGAAAAATTTCAAGTCGCCGCTCGATTCGGCAGCAAGATTGAATCGCCCAGTGACCGCGAGTCGGTTGCTGGGTGCCTTGCCAACACAAGCGCTTAACGCCTGGTCATGAGGGAAATTTCCGGAGAAATCAGGTCGAGAGCAGGGCACGCTTAAACGAGAAAATATGAGCTCGGGCGGCATCGGCCGCTCGTTGCGTGTCACCGGACTCCAGCGCGTTAATAATCTCATTATGCTCCGCAATGACCTCATCCATATGGACAACATTGGACAACGTTGTCGCCCAAAAGCGCTGTGCCTGCGCATGAATCACACTCAGAATATCTGACAGCCGACTGTTTCCGGCGATATCCGCCAGCACCTGATGAAATTCGCGATCCAGCAACATCATTTCTTCGCGGCTACGTGATTCGCTCGC
The DNA here is from genome assembly GCF_000963985.1 of Pantoea sp. BL1. Classification (NCBI taxonomy): domain Bacteria; kingdom Pseudomonadati; phylum Pseudomonadota; class Gammaproteobacteria; order Enterobacterales; family Erwiniaceae; genus Pantoea; species Pantoea sp. BL1. The sequence goes on from NZ_JZRH01000028.1 coordinate 5,721, forward strand.
TCTGGCGATTTGCTGGTTTAGTTCGCGCAGCTGTTGAATGTGTGAATCAATGACTTTCTGACTGGCTAGTTCGACACACAGGGTTTCATTGACCAATCGCACCTCAATTAACTCCAGTGCATCATCTATCGACAAAGGCGCCACCATTACGCCTTTGCGCGGGATGATCTGCAACAGCCCCTCGGTGGCCAGCCGATGAATCGCTTGATTGATCGGTGTTCGGCCCATTGCCAAATCGTCCATCACCTGAGCGGTATTTAAATACTCCCCCGGTTTGTAGCGAAGCGTGATGAGCTTGTGCCTGAACGCCAGATAAGCCTGTTCATTCAAAGAGAGGCTCTTTTCCCGGCTGGCTGGGTTCACATTTTCAGTAACTGACTCACTCATCACGACGTTCCTTTTTTTGCCAATGAGACATATTACACAAAAATCTGGCATGAAAATCGCTAGTTTGAAAACACAGTGAAATTTCACAGTGATTTTTCAAATGGAGATCATCACATGCACCTTCAGTTCACAACCGGCGATGAAGCCGCTAGCACGCTCGATGTCGAGGTTTCCCATTTCATTATTGCGGGTTGGGCCGGACGCGATAGTGATGCGGTGTTGCACCATATCAGGGAGCTTGAGGCGCTGGGCGTGCCCGCTCCCGGTGCAGTACCGTTGTTTTACCGCGTCGCGACCAATCAACTGAGCCAGCAGCCACTGCTGGAAGTGGTCGGCAATGAAACTTCCGGGGAAGCCGAACCCTTTGTGTTTTTCCATCGGGGTGAGTGGTGGGTCTCCCTCACTTCAGATCACACCGATCGTTATCTGGAAACCTTCAGCGTTGCCCTCTCCAAACAGGCCTGTATTAAACCGGTTGCCAGCAAAGCCTGGCGCATGAGCGAGGTGGTTGAGCACTGGGATGCGCTGGAGCTGACCTCGTGGATAAAAGAGCAGGGCGAATGGGTGGTTTATCAGCAGGGCACGCTGGCCTCATTACTGACACCACAAGATCTGCTGTCCCGCTATCTGAACGGCAGCCCGGCTAAAGAAGGGGTGGCGATGTCCTGCGGCACCCTGGGTGCGATTGGCGGTATTCGTCCCTCCAATGAATTCCGCATGGCACTGCACGATCCACGATTGAACCGCACGCTGGAACACGCTTACTGCACTGGCGCGCTGCCAGTGGTCGCTTAAGGAGCATGCTAATGACCACACTCTGGCAAGCAAGTCAGCAGCTTCAGGCAGGTAACGCGTCTCCTGAAGCTTTTACTGAATCGGCATTGCGCGCAGCGCAGGATCCGTCAAAAGAGGGGGATCTTGTTTTCACCACCCGCTATGCCACCCAGGCTGCTCAACAGTCAACAGCAGCGAGTGCGCGCTGGCAAACCCAGCAAGCCTTCAGTGCTATTGATGGGCTGCCTGTCAGCATCAAAGATCTGTTTGATGTGCAAGGCGAGCCAACCACGGCGGGTTCACATTTGCTCCTGAATGCAGAACCGGCAGCAGCGAATGCCCGCGTGGTCGATCGCTTACATCACGCCGGGGCGGCGATTGTCGGTAAAACCAACATGACCGAATTTGCCTTTTCCGGGCTGGGTATCAATCCGCATTACGGCACACCGGCTAATCCGTGGCGTCGCGAAGACAAACGCATTCCGGGCGGTTCTTCTTCTGGTGCGGCTGTCGCCGTGGCAGACGGCATGTGCCTGGGCGCTATCGGCACTGACACGGGTGGATCGGTGCGCATTCCTGCTGCGCTGTGCGGCTTGACCGGCTTCAAACCCACCGCGAATCGCATCAACCAGGTGGGTACGTTACCGCTTTCTGCTTCACTCGACAGTATCGGCGTGATTGCCCATGACGTACGCAGCTGCTGGCTGCTGGACAGCGTTATCGCAGAACAGCCGCTGGCACTCCAGCAGCTTGAGTTGTGCAATGCGCGTTTCGCCATCCCGCAAACCCGTGTACTGGATGGACTCGACCAAGACGTTGCGCTGGCCTGGAAACACGCTATCGCGGTGCTGGAACAGGCGGGGGCCACCCTCATTGCACTGCCACTTGAAGAGCTGGATGAGTTGAACAGTATGAATGCGCGTGGCGGCATGACTGCCTACGAGGCATGGCAGTGGCATCAACAATCCGCACTGGCGCAACCCGAAGCTTACGATCCTCAAGTGTTAGTGCGTGTGCAGCGTGGCAGTTTGCTGACGGAGCAGGATGCCAGTGAACTTCATCAACAGCGGAAAGCGTGGCAGCACCGCATCAATGGCGCGCTGGCAGACTTTGACGCCTTACTGATGCCCACCGTTCCACGTATCGCGCCGACCATCGCTTCTCTGAACGATGCGCAGCAGTACATGGAGGTCAATGCTTTGATGCTCCGCAACACTAGCGTGATCAACATGCTGGACGGCTGTGCGCTCTCTTTACCCTGCCATCAAACCGGTTGTGCGCCGGTTGGCCTTAGCCTTGCTTCTGTTCATGGTGATGACGCCCGCTTAATCAGCTGGTCGCTCGCCGTGGAAACTGCCCTCAACTGGAGATCCTGATGATGACTCAATCCCACGGCATGCTGTTTGTCGCCACCAACATTGGCGCTGAAGACGAAGCGGACTTCAACCAATGGTATGACCATGAACATGTAGAAGAGCGCGTCGCGATCAGTGGCTTCTTAAGCGGAACGCGCTACCAGGCTATCCATGCTGAGCGCAAATATCTTGGCCTGTACGAAACCGAGGCGCTGGAAGCCTTTACCAGCGCGGATTATCACGCGGCCTTCACTCGCCAGACCGAATGGTCAGTGAAAAATCTGCAAAAGATGGTTAATCCAATGCGCCGGGTCAGCGCGATCACCCATAAGCATGGCAAAGGGACCGGCAGCCAGCTGGCGGTGGTGACGCTGAAAGCGCTGGATGCCAGCGTGTTGACTGCGTGGCAGCAGCAAATTAGCCCTACGCCGGGCTATGTTGCCTCCAGTTTACTCACCCCGGATGTTGTGCTCAGTTCTCCGTTGCCGATGGAGAGCAAAGAACAGCGTCAAATGCTGCCCATGCTGCTGATTCACTGCAGTAACGCATCAAGCTGTGACCAGCTGGCTGCACAGGTAGCGGAACTGATGATGGGCGATGTTCAACGCTATGCCTTTAGCTGGCAGTTAACGAAACAGGAGATGGCACATGGCTAATACAGACTCTTCATTACAGCAGACGGTGCGTGATGAGCGCACCGCTTCAAAAACCGGCCGTCTGGCCGCCGCCAGTTCCATCGGCACTGCGCTGGAGTGGTATGACTTTACCGTTTACAACATCATGGCCGCGCTGGTGTTTAACCATGTGTTCTTCCCGAGTTTTGATCCACTGGTCGGCACCATTCTGGCATTTTCAACCTATGCGGTAGGCTACATTTCTCGTCCGCTGGGCGGTTTTGTATTTGGTCATTTGGGTGATGTCGCTGGGCGCAAAGCGGTGCTGATCATTACGCTGGTGATCATGGGCGTCACCACCGCGTTAATGGGCTTGCTGCCCGGTTATGCCGTGTGGGGCATCTGGAGTCCGGTGTTGTTAGTGGCGCTGCGATTTGTGCAGGGCATTGCACTGGGCGGCGAATGGGCGGGTGCCGTTTTACTGTCGATGGAGCACGGTGATGCGGATAAACGTGGGCGTAATGCATCTTTTGCACAGGTGGGGCCTTCCTGCGGAACCTTGATTGGCACCGGTTTTATCACCCTGGTGACGGTGATGATGAGCGGCGATCAGTTTCAGGCATGGGGCTGGCGGATTCCATTCCTGCTGAGTCTGTTGCTGGTGCTATTTGGATTGTGGCTGCGTCGTGGCGTGGAAGAGACACCGACCTTCGTCGCGATGCAGGCTGCGGAAAAAACGACGCATACGCCACTGAAAGAAGTGTTCGTCAACTATCCGAAACAGCTGCTGATTGCGGGTGGATCGCGTATCGGTTCCGATGTGCTCTACGCGCTGGTGGTGGTGTTTACCCTGACGTATGTCACCACCGTATTGCAGCTGCCACGTCCGCTAGCATTGATGGCCACGATGTTGGGCGCAATAGGGAATGCTATTACCGTCCCGATGTTCGGTGCGTTATCAGATAAATGGGGACGCCGCCCGGTTTACATCACGGGTGCTGTGTTGGCCATCGTCTGGTCTTTCGTGTTCTTCGTGTTGTTAGACAGCACGCAGCCGGTGCTGATTGTGCTGGCGGTAATAGGAGGGCTGCTGATCCATGCGATCATGTATGGTCCGCAGGCCGCATTCGTTACCGAGCAGTTTCCCAGTCACGTTCGTTATGCCGGATCGTCACTGGCTTACACGCTGGCCGGTATTGTTGGCGGTGGATTTGCACCGTTGATCATCACCACGCTCTATAAAGAAATGGGCACTACGCTGTGGGTGTCGCTGTATGTCACGCTGGCATTGTTAATCACGCTGTTTGCCGTGTGGAAGGCAAAAGAGACGGCGCATAAGCCGTTGTAACTATGTGGATTGCGGCAGTCATTGAGTGTGGGTGGCCTTAGGGCCGCCCATAACTACCTGACATTATTCACATCTGCACTCCTTACTCTTCCCAAAGCAGCGGGACACAATTCTCCCCCCTAATCGTTGATCAACCGCAAATTTCTGTCCTCTTGATCATTACTCTCAGGCTAACGATCACATCCTCAGGTTGATTGATGGCTGAACGGCTTAAGACCACACTTTCCTGCATTGACGTCATCAAGATATTCGCTCATTCAGGAGGTTAGTCATGTCATCAGGACAACAAACGGCGCGAGTGTGGAATACGCGCCGCATCGAAAAACAGCGGCGGCAGGCGTCCGTGCCGGTGCAGGGCAAGGTGTTACCCACTGAACACATGGTCGAGATGATGGAAAAATTAATCTCGCCAGGTGATCGCGTCGTATTGGAAGGCAATAACCAGAAACAAGCCGATTTCCTCTCACGCATGCTGGCCGAGGTCAACCCGCAAGTCGTGCACAATCTTCATATGATCATGCCGAGCGTGGGCCGCAGTGAACACCTCGATATCTTCGAAAAAGGCATCGCCCGCAAGCTCGATTTCTCCTTCTCCGGCACGCAAAGTCTGCGTATTTCGCAGCTACTGGAAGACGATCAGCTGGAAATCGGCGCGATTCATACCTACATCGAACTCTACTCCCGCCTCTACGTAGACCTCGCTCCGAATGTCGCGCTGATCGCCGGATACAAAGCTGACCGTAAAGGCAATCTCTACACCGGGCCAAGTACCGAAGACACGCCAGCATTGGTTGAAGCAGCTGCTTTCCACGACGGGATTGTGATCGCGCAGGTTAACGAACTGGTGGATGACGAGTGTGATCTGCCGCGCGTCGATATCCCTGGCTCATGGATCGATTACGTGGTGGTTGCCGACAAACCCTTCTTTATCGAACCGCTTTTTACCCGCGATCCGCGGCTAATCAAACAGGAACACATCCTGATGGCGATGATGGCGATAAAAGGCATCTACGCCGAACATCAGGTGCAATCGCTCAATCACGGCATTGGTTTCAATACCGCCGCCATCGAATTGCTGCTACCAACCTACGGTGAGCAACTCGGTCTGAAAGGCAAAATTTGTAAACACTGGACGCTGAACCCGCACCCCACCTTAATTCCCGCCATTGAAAGTGGCTGGGTCGAGAGTGTGCACTGCTTCGGCGGTGAACTGGGTATGGAAGAGTACATTCGCGCGCGCCCGGATATCTTTTTCACCGGAGCCGATGGCTCGATGCGCTCTAATCGCGCGATGTGCCAGCTGGCGGGTCAGTATGCCGTCGATATGTTTATTGGCTCAACGCTGCAAATCGATGGTCTGGCAAATTCCTCAACGGTCACGCGCGGTCGCCTTTCTGGCTTCGGTGGCGCGCCGAATATGGGCCACGATCCGCACGGTCGTCGTCATGCAACCGCCGCCTGGCTGGCGATGAAAAATGGCGAAGATGCTATGGAACGCGGCCGCAAGCTGGTGGTGCAGATGGTGGAAACCTTCCAGGCCGGCGTGAAACCGACTTTCGTCGAGAAACTCGATGCGATTGAGGTCGCTAAAAACGCCGGGATGCCGCTGGCACCGGTGATGATCTACGGCGATGACGTGACGCACGTCCTGACGGAAGAGGGCATTGCCTATCTGTATCGCGCGCAGGATCTCGAAGAGCGTCGGGCGATGGTGGCGGCGGTGGCCGGGATTACCGACATCGGTCTGGGAGTGGATGCCAAACGCGTCGCTGAACTGCGTCGCAGCGGCAAAGTGGTGTTCCCGGAAGATCTCGGCATTCGCCGCGCGGATGCCACGCGTTCGCTGCTGGCGGCCGGTAGTGTGGCTGATCTGGTCGAATGGTCTGATGGCCTTTACAACCCACCGGCAAAATTCCGGAGCTGGTAATGAAACGACTCGCGCCGCAATCGGTTGAAAGCCGCCTGCATCAACTGGCACAGCACGCCACCGATTGCCTGATCGAAGAAGTGAATCTGACGCCGAAACCGGGGCTGGTGGATCGTCGCGGTAGCGGCGCGCATCAGGATCTCTCGCTGGCGCTAATGGAACGTTCTGCACGCAGCCTGACGCCGACCTTTTATGCGCTGGCGCAACAGTGCTGGCAGCGTCCAGCGGATATCGCTTTGCGCGAAACCGTTGGCCGTCTGGGCCGCGAAGGAGAACGCCGGATGATGGCCGCCACCGACGGGGTGAATACCCATCGTGGCGCCATCTGGGCATTGGGTCTGCTGGTCAGTGCGGCGGCGATGCAGAGCGGTGATGCGAACAGCGAACAACTCTGTACCCGCGCCGCTGAACTGGCTTGCTTACCGGATCGGCATGCCCCGAAAACCTTTAGCAAAGGGCTGCGTGCGGTGCATCGCTTTCAGGTGCCAGGCGCACGTGAAGAGGCACAGCAGGGCTTTCCGCACATCACACAACGGGCGCTGCCGCAGTTATGGCGCAGTCGTGAATCTGGAGCCAACGAAACCGAGGCGCGGCTTGATGCGTTGATGGCGATTCTCACCTCGCTCAGTGACACCTGCGTGCTCAACCGTTCAGGCATGAACGGTTTGCTGACCTTACAACAGGGTGCGCACGCGGTGTTACAGGCGGGTGGCACTGCGCACATAGCGGGTCGTCAGGCTTTACAACAACTGGATAGCGCGATGCTGGCGCTGAATGCGTCACCCGGCGGCGCGGCTGATTTACTCGCCGCCACGCTGTTTATCGATCGCGTCAGCATCGCCACTCATTGATTAAGAGGTTGCTATGGAAAAGATAACGTTGTCTTACCCGGCACGTCGCACGCTCAGCGGAAATGCGCTGGCGGGCGTAGTGGGATCGGGTGATATGGAAGTGCTGTACCGCGCGGATAACAGTGCCGTGCTCAGCGTGGCGATCACCACCTCGGTGGATAACAGCAAAGCGCGATGGGATGCACTGTTCAGCCGCCTGGCGGAACTGACCGAGCTACCGGCGGGCCAGCTGGTGATCCATGATTTCGGTGCCACGCCGGGTGTCGCACGTATCCGCATCGAACAGGTGTTTGAGGAGGTGAATCATGCGTGATGACAGCAGCTTTATTGAATTACGCGCCCGTCAGCGTGCGCTGGCATTGCTGGACAGCGGCAGCGCGCGCGAATTGCTCGATCCGTTTGAAGGCGTCATGTCACCGTGGCTGGAAAAGCAGGGCATTGTGCCGCAGGCCGATGACGGCATGGTAGTGATGAAAGGCACGCTTAACGGTAATCCTACCGTAGTGATCGCTATTGAAGGTACCTTCCAGGGCGGCAGCATGGGTGAAGTTTCCGGCGCGAAGATGGCCGGTGCGCTGGAGTTGGCGGCTGAAGACAATCGCAACGGCATTCCGACGCAAGCCATTCTGTGTCTGGAAACCGGCGGCGTGCGCTTGCAGGAAGCTAATTTGGGGCTGGCGGCGATTGCGGATATTCACGCTGCCATCGTCGATCTGCGTCAATACACCCCGGTGATTGGCATTGTTGCCGGGACCGTTGGCTGCTTTGGCGGGATGTCGATTGCCGCAGCGCTGTGCAGCCATCTGATTGTGACACGTGAAGCCCGTCTGGGATTGAATGGCCCGCAGGTGATTGAGCAGGAGGCGGGCATTGATGAGTATGACTCGCGTGACAGACCGTTCATCTGGAGCATGACCGGTGGCGAGATTCGCTATCAAAGCGGGCTGGTCGATGCGCTGGTGCCAGACGGTGTGCAGGCGATGAAAACGGCAGTGGATGCCGCGTTAGCACAAGGGGTTCCGGCACAGCATCGCAGCGAAAACTATGCATTTTATCTTGAGCGTTTAAGCCACTTCGATACCGCTCAACAGGCCAGCACAGCCACTATTCATCAGGTCTTCCATCCGGAGGTGAAATCATGAGCGCACACAACAGTCGGGGTGAGCTGTGGCTCAGCCAGTTAACCGCCGGAGCGGCCCGCCACACTGGGCTTTGCCCGTCCGTGCAGGTCGCAGATGCCGAACTCAATGGCGAAACCGCCCGTTACATTGCTGTCGTTCCGGATGCGCACAATCGCTATCCACGCGCTGCGCAGGGTGAAGTGGGCCTGCTGGAGGGCTGGACGCTGGCGAAAGTGGTGCAGGAAACCCTCGCGGAAGACGCTGCCAACGCCGTGAAACGGCCGATTATCGCGGTGATTGATGTGCCGAGTCAGGCTTATGGCCGGCGTGAAGAGGGCTTTGGTATTCATCAGGCATTGGCTGGGGCCGCCGGTGCGTATGCGCAAGCGCGTCTGGCCGGGCATCCGGTAATAGGGCTGATTGTGGGTAAAGCAATGTCCGGTGCATTTCTGGCGCATGGCTATCAGGCCAATCGACTGATTGCCTTTAACGATCCGGCGGTGCAGGTACATGCCATGGGTAAAGCCTCGGCGGCGCGTATCACCCTGCGCACCGTGGAGGCGCTGGAGAAACTTGCCGCCAGCGTGCCACCAATGGCCTATGACATCGGTAATTACGCCACGCTCGGCCTGTTGTCGTCGCTGCTGGACATCACCCATCCGGATGCGCCGACGGCCGAAGAGGTCACGCGCGTTAAAGCCACGCTGGCGGAAGCGATTGACGATACGCGCCGTGTGCCTGGCCGGGGTTCGCGCCTGGCGGCACCCCATCGTCAAAGCTCGGCGCTGGTACGCGAACGTCTGCGCGCCAGCTGGTAACACCCTAATAATAAAAAGCATTAAATCAACCTGCCGGCTGTCAGTATGCCGGGCGCACGCGGCGTCCGGCCTCTGCGGCAACTGATAAATTCAACACCATCGCGTCAGTACTCACTCTTTTAATAACAAACAGGTGATTTATGACTTACGTGATTCTGCATGCTCTGGCTCCGATCTTCATTATCATGTTGCTCGGATTCTGGGCCGGCAAAGCCAAAATGGTTGATAACAAGAACGTCTCTTTGCTCAATATTTTTGTGATGGATTTTGCGCTGCCCGCCGCGTTGTTTAGCGCTACGGTGCAAACGCCGTGGAGCGGGATTGTGGCGCAGATGCCGCTGATTGTTGTACTGACGCTGGCGATGTGGGTGGCCTATGCGGTGCTCTATTTCGTTGCCACTAAAATCTTCAAAAAATCACCACAGGATGCGGCTGTATTGACGCTGACTGTGGCGTTGCCTAATTACGCGGCGCTGGGTTTACCCATCCTTGGCAGCGTGGTGGGAGAAGGTTCGGCGACATCACTCTCTGTTGCCGTCTCCATTGCCTGCGGTTCAGTGCTGATGACCCCCTTCTGTCTGCTGATACTCGAACGTGAAAAAGCGCGCTCGGCGGGAGAAACACAACGCTCGACGCTGGCGATGCTGCCGGTGCTGATGTGGCGCTCGGTGAAAAAACCAATTGTGCTGGGGCCCCTACTGGGCGTGGTGCTGTCGGCGATTGGCATCAAAATGCCGGATTTGGTGCTGGCCGCGATCAAACCACTCGGTCTGGCGGCCACAGCCGCCGCACTGTTCCTCACCGGGGTGATCCTGTCGGCACGTCAGCTGAAGATCAACAGCATGGTGATCAGTTCCACCGTCACCAAACTGCTGATCCAACCGTTGCTGGCGTGGGGGATTGTGATGCTGTTTGGCCTGCACGGCACCGTGGCGATTACCGCGATTCTGATGATTGCGCTGTCAGCCGGTTTCTTTGGTGTGGTGTTTGGCAACCGCTTTGGTGTGCAATCACCGGATGCAGAAGCGGTGTTATTACTCAGTTCGCTATTGTCGATTGTGTCACTGCCGCTGTTTATTAGCTTAACTTCAGGAATGTAATCATGAATATCCGCCCACACGACCTGCTCTGGCTGCACGCTGATACCACGCTGCTTGATATTCAGGAGAGCTGGGTAGCACAGCAGTGGAACGCTCAGCAGCCGGTTGTGGTGCGGCGCGATGTGATGCGGCAGGATCGCATTCCGATTGGCGTGCGCGGCAGTGCGCGTCATCAACGGGCGGCGGGATGGGTGCGAGGGCAGGATGTGCTGCGCATTGATACGCCGGAGGGGCTACTGGCGCGCGCAAGCGATTCTGTGTTTCGCGCATTGCCTACGGTTGAGGCAGTGATACAACTTTATCAGCAGCGCTGGTCTTGGTCGTGGGGCGTGACCGGTAGCACGGGATTCGCCTTAGCGACCGGATTGCCGGTGCTGCATGCCACAAGCGATCTCGACCTGTTAATTCGCGCACCTCAGCCGTTGCAGACGGAGGAGGTTAAGGCCTGGCAGCAACAACTGTCAGGTTTGCCCTGTCGGGCTGATACCCAGGTGGAAACGCCGGTGGGTGCCTTCGCGCTTAATGAGTGGCTGCGCGAGGGGCGCGTGTTGCTGAAAACCGCATGCGGTCCACGCCTGACAACGCTTCCCTGGGCGGAGGACATAAAATGAAAACGCTGTTCACTTTTCCGGGGCAGGGCACGCAACGGCCTGGCATGTTGCAGTCGCTGGCGCGCGATGAGACCTGGCAAGTGGCACATGAGGTGCTGGGAGAGGAGCTGATGCAACTCGATTCCTCCGTGGCACTGCAACATACGCGCGCGGTACAACTGGCGCTGCTGATTACGGGTGTGTCGGCGGCACGCCAGCTGATGTCCCGCGGCGTGCAGCCCGATATGGTGTGTGGACTGTCGATTGGTGCGTATCCTGCGGCGGTGATCGCAGGGGTTTTGGATTTTGCCGATGCTCTGCACCTTGTGGCGTTACGCGGTGAACTCATGGAGCAGGCGTATCCGCAGGGCTATGGTTTGACGGCCATCAGTGGGATGACGCTGGCGCAAGTTGAAGCGCTGGTAGATGGACAAAACAGTTTCATTGCCAACATCAATGCCGAAACCCAGATTGTGATAGCGGGAAGCGACAGCGCCATGGCCGCAGTGGCGCAGCAGGCGCTGGCGCAAGGGGCACAGCGAGCGCAGCGGCTGGCGATCAGCGTGCCTTCACATTGCGCGCTACTGGATAGTCCAGCGCAGCAGCTCAAAGCCGCTCTGGACAAGGTCAGATTACAGCGTCCGCCATTAGCGTATCTGAGCGGCAGCAGCGCTCGCGTTCTCTGGCAGCCAGAGCGTATTGCTGACGATCTGGCGATGAACATGGCGCGCAGCGTGCGCTGGCATGATGCGATGGTGGCGGCGAAAGAACGTGAAGTGCGTCTGGTCGTTGAAATGCCGCCCGGTGAAGTGCTGACGGGCTTAACGCGCAGTGTGCAGTGCCAGGGAGAGTGTATTGCCCTTGAGCGCAGCGGCGCTGAAGTGGCGCTGCGTCTGTTTCAGCGGCTCGCTCGCTGAACTTTTTCCTGCAAACTCAGGGCGAACATACGCCCTTCAGCCACCAGTGCCAGCAGATTCGGATCATGTTCACGGTTGCGCGGAAACACGATGGCGATCTGCTGTCGCATTTGGTACGGCTCGGCTAAGCGCAGAAAACGCAGATCGTTTTCATACTGCTTACGCATCCTGCCCGGCACCAGCGAATAGCCCATGCCGGCCTGCACCAGACTGAGCATCGAGAAGATGTCATTCACGCGCGTGACGATATTGGGTTCAAAACCGGCTACGTGGCAGGCTTCCTGAAATCCGGCAAAGGTAGCAAAGCCTTCTGCCAGCGAGACAAAGGGTTTATCGCTGTAGCTGCGCAGGTCGATATCTCTTTCACTGTGGTCACTGTTACCCGCTGGCACGGCAAGAAAGATATCGTCCTGAAACAGCGCGACCTGCTCAAAAATCTTTTCATCGATCTCGGCTTCGCTGACAGAAATGATAATCGCATCCAGCTGATTATCTTTTAGCGCGCGCAGCAGCAATTCATTTGAACCCATGGTGAGGTTGAGTTCTAGCTCCGGGCGCCGCAGCTTCATTTTCATGATCAGGCGCGGCACGGTTTCCAGCGACAGCGAATACAAGGTGCCAACCCGCAGATGCCCCAGGCCAATGCCTGCGGTGCGTCGTGTTTCATCAATGCCCTGGCTCAGTGTGGCCAGTGCTTCCCTGCTGTATTCCAGCAGCGTCGAGGCGGCAGGCAGTGCCACCAGGTTGCGGCCTTTATGTTCGAACAGCGGGCAACGCAAACTCTCTTCGAGCGTGTGCAGTGCACGGTGCACACTCACGGTGCTGATTCCTAACGTTTCAGCCGCTCTGGCGAGGTTTTCCGTTTCCATGTAGCAAGTGAAAATCAGCAGTTTGCGTACGGTGAGATCGTTGTCGAGGGTCAGTTTCATGCCGGTTTCAGGTCGTGAATCAGAAGTGCCACTATAGCGTTAAGTCGCGACTCGGGTTAGTCAAAAACGAGTGTGAACGTTGTTTTTCGGTCTCGCTAAAAATAATGGCTAACCTGGACGACCCTGACGAATCCACTGATCCGTTAACGATATTGAAAGACGATACCGGGCACAATTTAACGTACTCAATATGCGCAGCTCGTTCTGCAAAAGCTGCATAAATCGCTCTCTGTCTTCAGGATCAAGGTCAATCATCTGCATGGCAGACTTGATATTCTGACCATCGGCAACGATTAAGCGAATAGTCGTGTTTAAGTTTTCACGGTGACGAAGTCTAAACGGATCCGGAACCCCCATGGCTTCCAGTGTGACGGCATAGCGCTTAATTGAACGACGATATAAATGTTCGAACAACTTAACGGCTAAAGTCACGTCACGTTTTTCATAGATTCCCATCATCGCGTATGCATAGCTTGTTACATCAGCATCAAGAAAGGAGAGTGGAGCACTATTGTAAATCATGAGCGGAATATTTGCGGCCAGCCTGCTGGTTCTTTTGTTTCCGTCTTCAAAGGGTTGCAAATAAGCGATATTGACCCACAGGAAAAAGGCTGACTCCACAGGATTATTAATCAGCCGTGCTTTTTTGAGAATAAGGTCGAACATTTCTTGTAACAGGAACGGTGCCTGTAGTGGGGTGTAGGTCGTTCCCGAAATATTCACGATTTTGCGCCTGATAGCCCCCAACTCGTCAGGATTTGAGAGTAAATCGTGCATCAATAAAGCATGCAGGTTGCTGATTACCGGCCCAGTTAATCCAGACTCAGGGACCGCATCGACCAAAAACTCAATTGCCTGTTTATGGTTAAGCAGCATGACGGCATCCAAATCATTCGAAGCCGCGCCACTTTTGAACAGCTCCTCGGTGGCCAGCAATGAATATCGGTTTCCTTCAAGTTGAGAGGATGACCATGACAAATCAATGAGCAATTGCTCCAGAACTTTCCGCGCGTATGTCCCCGCGGGCTGTTGCCCTGCCATTTTGCCTTCATTCATTAAGGCCAGGGCTAGCGTCTGAGGCAGGAGGAACGTTTCGTTCGGAATATAATTGTCCACGAAGCTTCGGTCATACCCGGAAATATCCCTTACTGACAGAGGTAAGTTTAGATATTGATGCAGTGACTGAGCTGAAGAGATTGGAGAGGAATGATATTCAGGTGTTTTCTCCATAACCGATGAACTGGGTTGGGGCAGTATGTTTGAGGGCGCTTGTGCGGTATAACGAGTCCCCCTTCCTAAGCCATGCCTGATAATTTTGTTTTGACCAAGCAAAACCTCGACATGACGTTTGATCGTTGAACGACCCACACCCAGCCGACTCGCGAGATCACCGGAACTGAGCGAAGACTCGGCAAGTGCGATGGTCGAGAGAATTCTGTGTTGTAGGTCTGAAAGATCATCTGAGGAAGTTAGCCGGATCAAAATCGTACACCTCTGAGATTAGCTTAAAATCCACATAATCAGGAACCTGCATGGCCCATGCATAGCACTCATCGAGTGCTTTGGGAGCATGGGTTCTGGTTCATGGCCCATAATGAATGTTAATGGCCCACGTTAATGAAGTTATGGCCCACACTGAACATTTACGGCCCATTATAAATCATAATCGGCCCATTTCACTCATTATCGGCCCAGGAAAACAAATTTATGGCCCAAGTGGAAAATTTGCGGTCCGTTAGCGCTTTATTTGACAGCCACAGAGCCGCGACGATTCTCACTATCGCGCCAGCTCACACTCACAAATGTCACCACGAATAACAGGCTATACAGCACCACGATGGTGGGGCCCGGCGCGCTATCGAGGAAGAAGGATGCGTAAACGCCGCACAAGCCAGTGAGAATGGCGATCAGCGCCGCCAGCAGCATCACCTGTAGGAATCGCCGCGCCAGTAACAGCGCAATCGCCCCCGGTGCGATGAGCATAGCGATCGACAAAATCACGCCCACCGATTTCAGCGCGGCAACGATGGTTAGCGCAATCAAACACAGCAGCCCGTAATGCATCAAATTGCCGTTTATACCGCAAGCGCGCGCCTGTTGTGGGTCAAACGCATGCAGTAAAAGATCGCGCCATTTCACGCTCAGCACCAGCACCACCAGCAGCGCAATCACAGCAGTTTGCGCGATATCTGCCCAGCCAATACCCAGCATATCGCCGAATAGAATGTGGTCGAGATGAACTTCCGGTTTCAGTTTCAAATAGAGCACCAGTCCGGCACCAAACATCCCCGAAAACACAATGCCCATCACCGTATCAGGTTTGATGCGGCTGTTCTGGCTGATAAAACCGGTGGCGAGTGCGCACAACATGCCTGCGATAAATGCCCCTATCGCATACGGTAAGCCAACCCACCACGCCAGCACCACACCGGGAAAAACCGCGTGACTCATGGCATCACCGAGCAGGGACCAGCCTTTCAACACTAAAAATGCGGACAGCATGGCGCAAGGCAGTGACAACATCAGCGTGACGACCAGCGCCATGTTCATAAATTCAAACTGAAACGGGCTGAGTAATAATTCAATCATTGGCGTTGATCTCCAGAGCCTGGCGCGCACGTCGCCGCGCGGCTAGCACACCGTGTTTTGGGGCAAACACAAACGCCAGTAGGAACACGACGGTTTGTGCCACCACGATCACGCCGCCGGTGGCGCCGTCGAGGAAATAGCTGCTCCACGCGCCAAGGAAGCTGGTGATGCTGCCGATAGCCACCGCAATCATCAATAAGCGCGGGAAGCGGTCAGTCAGCAGATAAGCAGTGGCACCTGGCGTTACGACCAGACAAATCACCATAAAGGCACCGACGGTTTGCAACGCAGCCACGGTGGAAGCGGCGAGCAAGGTAAAGAACAGAATCTTCAAGCCGGTAGTATTCAGCCCAAGGGAACGCGCATGGCTTTCATCGAAGAAGGTCACCATCAGATCCTTCCATTTCAGTAGCAGCAACGTCAGCGTCACCACACCGATGGTGCCGAGCTGCCAGATATCGGCGGGCGCCACCGCGAGGATGTTGCCGAGAACGATGGTTTGGATATTGACCGAGGTGGGATTGAGCGACACCAGAAAGAGACCAATACCGAAGAAGGAAGAGAAAATCAGTCCGATGATTGCGTCCTCTTTCAGGCGCGTACGCTGGTTAAGAAACAGCATGCTGCCTGCCGCCAGTCCGCCCGAGAGAAAAGCGCCGAGCGAGAAGGGCAGCCCTAACATATAGGCGCCGGCTACACCGGGCACAATCGAGTGCGAGAGTGCATCACCAATCAGCGACCAGCCTTTGAGCATCAGGAAACAGGAGAGAAACGCGCAAATCGCCCCGACCAGCGCGGCGATCCACATCGCGTTCAGCATATATTGATAGCCAAATGGCTCAATAATCCACGACATGATCCGCCCCCGGGCGTGCGGCAATCTTCTGTAATAACGCGGCATTGCGCTGCTGCACTTCGCCATCGAAAGTACGCGCCAGATTGGCGGCGGTGAACGTATCGCGCAACAGGCCGCTGGCCAGCACGGTGTTTTTCACCAGTACGCAACGGTCGCAGTAATCAGGAATGGTATTGAGATCGTGTGTGGAGACCAGCATGGTGCGGCCCTCATCGCGCAACTCTTGCAACAGGGCGATGATCGCCGCCTCAGTTTTAACATCGACGCCGGTAAAGGGCTCATCCAGCAAGATGATTTGCCCACTTTGCGCCAGTGCCCGCGCGAGAAAAACGCGTTTTTTCTGCCCGCCGGAGAGTTCACCAATCTGGCGATGACGAAAGTCCTGCATCCCGACGCGAGCCAGCGCTTGATCCACGCTGCGCTTGTCCTCCGCACGCGGGATGCGCAGCATGTTCATATAGCCGTATCGACCCATCATCACCACATCTTCCACCAGCACTGGAAAACTCCAGTCCACCTCTTCGGACTGCGGAACATAGGAGACAATATTGCGTTTCAGCGCAGTTTTGGCGGGCATTTCCGCCAGCGTCACGCTGCCTGTGGAGAGTGGCACAAAGCCCATGATGGCTTTGAACAACGTGGATTTCCCGGAACCGTTGACGCCCACCAGCGCGGCAATGCTGCCCGATGGCACGGAAAACGATGCCTGGCGCAACGCGGTGTGGCCGTTGCGATAGGTCACGCTGACATCCTGCACGTTAAGGGTCATGATTTGCTCCCGGCGGTGATGCCTTTCGCCACGGTATCGGTGGTGACACGCAGTAAATCAAGGTAGGTCGGCACCGGTCCATCGCTGTTGCTGAGTGAATCGACGTAAAGCACGCCGCCATAGTGGATACCCGCTTCACGTGCCACCTGCTCGGCCGGTTTAGCTGAGATGGTGCTCTCGCTAAAGATGGTCGGGATCGGGTTGGCTCTTACCGCATCGATCACTTTGCGCACCTGCTGTGGTGTGCCTTGTTGATCGGCATTGATTGGCCACAGGTAAAGCTCTTTGAGTCCCAGGTCACGCGCGAGGTAAGAGAACGCGCCTTCACTGGTGACCAGCCAACGTTGATTTTCAGGCAGTTGATCGATGGCAGCACGCATCGGGGCCAGAGTTTGCTGGATTTGCGCTTTGTATCGATCCGCATTGGCCTGGTAAACATCGGCATTGGCGGGATCGTATTTCTGTAAGGCTTTACGGATATTATCGACGTAGATCAGTGCATTATCCGGTGACATCCACGCATGCGGATTCGGCTTGCCATTGTAAGGCCCCTCGGTGATGCCCAGGGGTTGGATTCCTTCTGTTACCGTCACCTCAGGCACATTTTTCAGACGCTGATAGAAGCGACTAAACCACAGTTCAAGATTAAAGCCGTTCACCAAAATCAGGTCTGCTCCCTGCGCGCGACGGATATCGCCCGGGGTGGGTTGGTATTCGTGGATTTCAGCGCCGGGCTTGGTAATGGAGGTCACTTCGGCGGCATCGCCCGCGACGTTCTTTGCCATGTCAGCGATCACCGTGAAAGTGGTGACCACTTTGAGTTTGTCGGCAGCAAATGCCGAAGCGCTCATCGAGAGCGTAAGCATCACCACCGATACAACGTGCCTGGTCAACATAGTCATCCCCTAAGAAGTATAGCCTGTGCTATACATTATAGTGAATGCTATGAATGTGAAGTGTTTTTGTCCACTTTTTGCTGTTTACGACAAAAATTTACTTAAGTTGAAGTTGGACAGGAGAATAATGAAAGTGGCTTATGCGATTTTCGAAATAGCGTAGAACATATTGTTCTTAAGGGCAGGGGAGTATTATTGAGAGCAAAAACACTTCATCGCGAATAATGAAGTGTTCCTGAGAGAGAATTAATCAATCGACAAATTATGAATCGCCAGCGCAGCACGCGCGGCTTCTTTGCCTTTTTTGATAAAGTGTTCGGTGTAGAAGTTTTCCAGTACATCAACCGGCTGGAAATTATGTGGCGTCAGTGACACTGAGAATACAGGCACATTGGTTGTCAGCTGCACATTCATCAGGCCATCCACCACAGCGGCAGCCACGAAGTCGTGACGATAAATACCGCCATCAACCACCAGCGCCGCAGCAACGATCGCATCGTATTTGCCGGTTTCTGCTAAACGTTTTGCCAGCAGCGGCATTTCAAATGCACCGGGTACTTCCAGTACTTTTAATTCGGCTTCGACGTTCTGTGCTTTTAATTCTTGCTCAAAACCCACTAAAGCATTGTGCACAATTTCTTTGTGCCAACCGGCTTTAATAAAGGCAATTCTAATATTTTTCATAATGAGTCCAACATCACCTGTAATTTCTTTGCGCTTGAAAAGTAGCAATAATGCCTTTGTATACCATATGTTACGTTTTCGATCCAGAACGTGCACGTAGCGATAAATGCCTTTATCGCACAACGAAATCCACGCTTGACGCCGAACGGCGCCTGCAATACAAATAGACGCGTCGGGGGAGTCTCGCCAAAGAGACTGAGAGGCTAAAAGCGCAATGCGCGGCTTAGCGACCCTTTGAACCTGACCCAGTTGATACTGGCGTAGGAAGACTGACAGCGTATCCTGTACGTTGTCTGGCGCAGAGGATCGCTTGCGCCCTTTCCCTCCTCCTGTATCTGCGGGTCTCAGTCAACACTGAGAGGCCGATGTGAATTCCCTTGATATCCCGGATTACCTGCGGTGAGCCGCTGGACAGTATTAGGCTGCGGCGTAGCAGGCCTGTGCGTGGCCACGCTACTGGCGGAACGCGGTGAAGAAGTCGACGTCATTGGCGACGACTCCCGCCAACCTGCCTCCTGGTTTGCTGGCGGCATGCTGGCACCCTGGTGTGAATCTGAAAGTGCCCCGCAAGAAGTGATCGCTCTTGGACAGCATGCTGCGGCCTGGTGGCAACAGCGCGTCAGCAGTGTGGCGCATCAGGGAACGCTGGTGGTGGCACCGCCGCGCGATAGCCAGGAACTCAACCGTTTTGCGCGCATGACTGAACAGCATCACTGGGTCGATCCCGGTGATATTGAGCCGCTGCTGGCAGGCCGCTTTGCACGCGGGTTGTTTTTTGCCGAAGAAGCGCATCTTGACCCGCGTCTGGCGCTCACTGAATTGCGTGAAAAGCTGTTACAGCGCGGTGTGCGTTTCGATGCACAACAACCCTCTGGTCGGGTTATTGATTGTCGTGGCATGCATGCCAAAACCGATCTATCGCGCTTGCGTGCGGTGCGCGGTGAAATGGTGATTCTGCACAGCGATGAAGTGCACTTTTCGCGACCAATTCGCCTGCTGCATCCGCGCTTTCCCTGCTATCTGGTGCCGCGCCGCAATGGTCATTTCATGCTCGGTGCCACTATGGTGGAAAGCGACGATGCCAGCGCCATTAGCGCGCGCGCCATGATGGAACTGCTCAGCGCGGCCTACGCGATACATCCTGCCCTGGCGGAAGCCCGCGTGGTGGAAAGCGGCAGCGGACTCCGCCCGGCTTATCCGGCTAACCTGCCAGAAATCCATTATCAAAACGACACTTATTATCTTAACGGCATGTATCGCCATGGTTTTCTGCTGGCCCCCATGATGGCAGAACAGCTGATGCAGCGCCTTTTCGGGGAACAATCCTATGAACATTCAGCTTAACGGCCGGACGATCCGCACCGAGGCCAGCACGCTCAGCGAATTGCTGATCGAGCAGCAAATTGATGCCAGCTGCGTCGCCAGTGCGTTTAACGGCAACTTTGTGCCTAAAAGTCAGTACAGCAGCCAGCAGCTGGAAGAAGGCTGCCAGTTAGAAGTTTTATCGCCGATGCAGGGAGGTTGACGCATGTTTTACGATTTCACTCCCCAGTCACGTTTTCTGCTTGGCACCGCGGGCTACCCATCACCGGCGATTCTGCAACAGGCGATTGCCGCCTCTGGCACGGAAATCATCACCGTGAGTTTGCGCCGTGAAGGTGCGGCGGGCGCGGCTTTTCGCGAGCTGCTAACCGGGCTGGACATTCGCGTGCTACCGAACACCGCAGGCTGCCACACGGTGAAAGAGGCGGTGACCACCGCGCAGATGGCGCGCGAACTGTTTAATACCTCGTGGATCAAACTGGAGGTGATCGGCCATGCCGACACGCTCCAACCTGATCCTTTTGCGCTGGTTGAAGCGGCACGCATTCTCTGTGCGGACGGTTTTCAGGTCTTCCCGTACACCACCGAGGATCTGATCGTGGGTGAAAAGCTGCTGGAAGCCGGTTGCGAACTGCTCATGCCGTGGGGCGCGCCGATCGGTTCCGGGCAGGGGCTGCGCAACATTGAAGGACTACGCGCGATGCGGGCATGGTTCAGCGACATCCCGTTGATAATTGATGCAGGCATCGGTGCGCCATCACAGGCCGCACAGGCGATGGAGATGGGCTTCGATGGCATCCTGCTCAACACCGCTGTGGCCAAGGCGGGTGATCCGATTGCGATGGCGAATGGTTTCCGTTTGGCGATTGAAGCGGGGCAGGCCGCGCGCAGTGCTGGTTTGATGGAGAAACGGGATATGGCGGCAGCTTCAACACCGATCTTCGGTCTGGCGAGTTTGAGTTAAGGAGCCATCATGGAGCGCTATCAACGGCAGATGATGCTGCCGGAAATCGGTGTCGAAGGTCAGCAAAAATTGGCGGCTGCTCGGGTATGCGTGGTGGGCGCCGGCGGATTGGGCGCTACGTTACTGCCGCAGCTGGTTGGCGCAGGCGTCGGTTTTATCCGTCTGTGTGACGACGATGAGGTGGCCTTGCACAATCTTCATCGCCAGACGCTGTTTACGATGCAGGACATTGGTCACGGCAAAGCAGCGTGCGCGCAACAGGCGCTGTTGCAACGTAATCCCGAGGTGAAGATAGAGGTCGTGCCACGCGCTATTGGCGCCAGCGAGCTGCCGCACCTGCTAACGGATATCGATCTGGTGATTGATGCCGCTGATAATTTCGCGGTGACCTATCAACTCTCTGACGCCTGTCTGGCAACGCAGATTCCTTTGATCAGTGCATCAGTATTAGGTCGTCAGGGCTACGTCGGTGGCTTCTGCGGCAGCGCGCCGAGTTATCGGGCGCTGTTTCCCCGCTTACCCGCTTCCGCAGCCAACTGCAACACCGCAGGCGTGATGGGACCGGCGGTGGCGGCTTTGGGTGCAATGCAGGCTCAGATGGCACTGAGCGTACTGCTGGGTCTGCGACCTTCACCGCTTGGCAGCGTCATCAACTGTGACTTCATCAACTGGCATGTGAGCGCATTTCGTTTTGACGGTGCAGAAGAGCCAGAAAACAGCGTGCCCTTCATCAATGAGCAACTGCTGACGAAAGAGGATTGCATTGTCGAGTTGCGCAGTGTGGAAGAAGCCCCCGTCAGCGTGGCACACAACGTCGAACGCATTCTGCCGCAGGCCATAGCCGAATGGCAGCCGCCACAGGATCGACGCATTGTACTGGTCTGTGCCAGCGGAATTCGCGCGGCACAGGCGGCCTCTGAGTTGGAAGCGCGAGGGTTTACCCGTCTGGCGATGTTGGCGGCAAGGCGACCATGAATTCGATCGGATTTAATGACATCACCTTTAGCTGGGGTGAACAGGCGCTGTGCCAGCAACTCAATCTGCAACTGCGCGGCGGTAAAACCACGGTGCTGTTGGGGCGCAGCGGCATTGGGAAAAGCACCTTATTGCGGCTGGTGGCGGGTTTGTTGCAGCCACAGCAGGGCGAAATCAGTGGCTTACCGGGCAAGGTGGCGTGGATGGGGCAACAGGATCTGTTGTATCCGTGGCTGACGGTGCTGGAAAACGTGATGCTTTCCGCACGGCTCAACGGTGAAAAACCGGACCGCGCGCGTGCGTTGGCGCTGCTTGAGCAGGTGAAGCTGAGTGAGGTGGCGCAAGCCTCACCGGATAAGCTTTCAGGCGGGATGCGGCAGCGTGTCGCTCTGGCGCGTACACTGTATGCCCAACGCGAAGTGGTGCTGATGGATGAGCCCTTCGCCACGCTGGATGTGATGACCAAACTCAGTCTGCAAACCCTGACCGCCACGCTGCTCAAGGGCAAAACGGTACTGCTGGTTACGCACGATCCGCTCGAAGCCTGCCGAATGGCCGATGACATCGTGCTGTTGCATGGCCAGCCGTTAGCGGTTGAAAGCTGGCCGGTGCCTGCGGGTGATGCTCCCCGATCCCTTGATGACCCTCGCCTGTTACAGGCGCAGGGCGAACTCTTTTCCCGACTGAATCAAGATGAAAAAACTGTTTAGTGCGATCTATCTGATCGCGGTGCTGCTGTGTGGCTGGCTGCTGGCGCGGCACCATGGCGTGCCTGACTTTTTGCTGCCTTCGCCGCTGGCGGTGTTGGAGGCATTATGGCTGCATCGCCAGCTGCTGGCACATCACGCGTTGTTTACCCTGGCAGAGATTGTGCTGGCGCTGCTGCTTGGCGTTGGGACGGGCGTGATGCTGGCGGTTCTGATGGCGGGCAGCCAGACTCTGCGTCGCGTGTTGTTTCCGCTCGTGACCGCCAGCCAGGCGATTCCGGTGTTTGCGCTGGCGCCACTGCTGGTGCTGTGGCTGGGATTTGGCATCGCCTCCAAAGTGGTGGTCGCAGCATTAATCGTCTTCTTCCCGCTGTGTCTGTCGCTATTTGATGGCCTGTGCCGTACGCCTTCCGGCTGGCTGGAACTGGCGGGCACCCTGAATCCTTCACGTGCGCGGATTTTCTGGTACGTGCGCTGGCCCGCAGCGCTCCCGCAGTTCTTTTCCGGTTTGCAGATGGCGGTGGTGCTGGCCCCGATTGGGGTGGTGATTGGCGAATGGGTCGGTGCCAGCGAAGGGCTGGGCTATCTGATGATGCAATCCAACGCCCGGCTGGAAACGGCCACCAGCTTTGCTGCTTTGTTGCTGTTATTGATGCTGGCGCTGCTGCTCTCCGGCGGCGTCGCGATGCTGCGTAAAAAATTTCTCTGGCACTCAACATAAGGACGTCCCTTGAACACCCTACGTAACGCGATTACCGCTTTGCTGCTGCTGGCGACCACCAGCGCGCACGCCGAACAAAAAGTTCGCCTGCTGCTCGACTGGTTTGTGAACCCCAACCATGCAGCCATTTTTGCCGCGCAGTACAGCGGCGCTTTCAAGAAAGAAGGGCTGGATGTCGAGATGATCGCTCCGGCTGATTCGGCGTCGGTGCCGCTGCTGCTGGCGGCAGGCAAGGCCGATCTGGCAATCAGCTATCAGCCACAGCTTTATACGCTGGTAGACAAGGATGTTCCGGTGATCCGCGTGGGTACGCTGATTGGACAACCGCTGAATACGCTGACCACCGTGTCCGACGATATTCATTCGCTCAAGGATTTAGCCGGCAAAACGCTGGGCTATGCGGTGCCAGGATCGGAAGATGTGGCGATCCGCAACATGCTGAAATCGCAGGGAGTGGATGTTAATTCGGTGAAGTTGATCAGCCTGAATATGGATTCCACTTCGGCGCTGCTGACGCACAAAATCGATGGCGCGATGACCATTTTCCGCAATTACGAGCTGATCGATCTCCAGGATAAGGGCGCGAAGCCCGTCGTGTTTAAACCCGAAGATTACGGTGTGCCCGCTTATGATGAGCTGATTATTCTGGCGAACAACAAGAGCGCGGCGCAGGACAAGCGCATCCCCGCATTTTTACGCGGTCTGGATGCTGGCGTTGTGTGGCTGCGTGCGCATCCGGAAGAAGCCTGGAAGGCGTTTATCAAACAGTATCCTGAGCTGAACACCAAACTCAATCATCAGGCATGGGAAGCGACGCTGCCGCTGTTTGATGGGCACAGCGCCATCTTTGATAAAGCGCGCTATCAGGCGTTTGGTGAATACATGAAAGCCAACGGGCTGATCAAAGATGTGGCGCCGATGACACGTTATTCTTTGGAGCAGTAACCGGTGTGCGGGCTGGCTAATTTGCTGGCCCGCAATACATTTACCCATCACTAATCGCCCCCTTAATAACTCCTCGCCACCAAATCAACTTGCACCACATCGCCATTTTGATAATGATATCCATTCTCAATTATCAAGTGATGGATAACCTGATGCGTTTGCCCGTAATGGCCTTACTGCTTTGCCTCACCTCGCTGTTTAACCCCGCGCTTGCCGCTGAAGACTCAGCCCGCTGGCCACGCACAATACCCACACCGCAGGGCCCGTTCACTTTGCAACAGTCGCCACAGCGCATTGTTTCAACCAGCGTGACATTAAGCGGCACCCTACTGGCGATTAACGCGCCGCTGATTGGGTCGGGTGCCACCAGCCGCAACAGCAGCGTTTCCGATGCCCAGGGCTTCTTTACCCAATGGGGGGAGGTCGCCAAAGCCCGTCACGTCAAGCCGCTGTATGTTTCCCAGCCCAACGCAGAAGCGATAGCGGCGGAGGCACCAGACCTGATCGTCATCGCTGCCACGGGTGGAGACTCCGCGCTGAAACTCTACGATCAGCTGAAAACCATCGCGCCCGTGCTGGTGGTTGATTACGGCGATAAGAGCTGGCAGGCGCTGGCGTTGCAGCTGGGTCATATCACTGGCCACGAAGCGGAGGCGAAGCAGGTGATTGCAAAGTTTGACCAACGCGTTGAGTCGCTGCGCAGCAAAATTACCCTGCCGCCGCAGCCCACTTCAGCGATTGTTTATTACGAAGATGGTCGCGGGATGAATGTATGGACGCCGGCTTCGGCGCAGGGAGAGCTACTCAAGGCTCTGGGCTTCACGCTGGCGATGCCGCCTGCCAGTCTGCAGGGCAGTACCAGTATGGGCAAACGCAAAGACATCATCCAACTTAACGGCGAGACGATGGCGGATGGCGTTACCGGGAATACGCTGTTGCTATTTGCCGCCGATGATAAAACCGTGCCGCAGGTGGCGAAGAATCCGTTCCTCGCGTATTTACCCGCGGTGCAGCATCACGACATCTTTGCCATGGGTAACGACACTTTCCGCCTCGATTACTATAGCGCCAGCAACATGCTCAGCAGTATTGAGCGGCAGTTCGTGCACTAACAGGTAGCAATATACTCAACAGTATCGAACGACAGTTCGTACACTAAGCGGCAGCTTGCTCAGCGGCTGGAGGTTCATGATGCAGCTGTGCCGTGCGCAAACCGCGTACGGCCAGCGCGATCAGCAGCAGTAAACCTGCAGCCACGCCCCCAAACCACAGCACACTGTTGAGCGCGCTCAGCGCACGTGCCAATGCACCGAGTCCTAATGCACCCAGCGAATCGCCACTCACATCCTGCGCGGTGCCCAGACTGTTGACCCGACCCAGCAGAGCGTCCGGCGTGTGGTGCTGAATCAGGATGAATTGCAGCAGGGACGCGATGGCATTGCTGTAGCCATAAGCCACCAATGCCAGCAACGCCGGGATCAGTTGGCTGTAAAGACCCAGAGAAGCGATGCAGCCAAATGCCACCAACGCACTCACCAGCAACACCAGACCCGGTCGTGACAGCTGTCGCACCCAGCCACTGGTGAACGCGCCGATCATCGCACCGAGCGGCACGGCGGAGTACATTAACCCCAGCGCTGAGGCATCAACCTGCCACACCTGCGCCAGCGCCGGGAAAAGAATGCGCACCGCACCCACCATACTGAGTAGCAAACCCACCAGCACCGCAGCGCCCACCACATTGTGCCGACAGACAAATTGAATGCCGCTGGCGAGCGCGCGCAAAGGGTGTTCAGGCTCTTCCTGTTCAGGTTTCATCGCGGGCAGCCGCACCAGCGGGATCAGCGTCGCCAGCGTGCCGAGGGCGGCGACGGCAAACGCCCAGCCAACACCTGCCGCCACGATAATCATGCCACCCAGCGCCGGAGACAGGATCGCACCCAGCCGCACGGTTAACATGCTTAACGCACCGGCCTCCGCCAGATGCTCGCGTCCCACAATTAACGGAATCACCGCCATCAGCGCCGTCATGCCCAGTGCACCAAAAAAACCATCCCAGAAGGCGAGGAAATAGAGCGCCCACAATGAAGGGGCATGGCTAAACGCGTTCAGGCTCAGCAGCACAAAACCGATGCCACAGGTGCCACGCGCAAACAGGATCAGTTTGCGGCGATCGTAGCGATCTGCCAGCACCCCGCCGAGCAGCAGGCCAATAAACATGCCGATACCATCGAGCATCACGGCCACGCCAACCTGTAAGGTCGAGCCGGTCATGGCTTGAATCTGAACCGGTACACCCACTGCCAGCATGCCCAGCGCAAACACGGATAGCATGCGAGCGCAGAAGATGGCGCGAAACGCGGCGTTGTTTTTCAGCAGGCTGAAATCAAGAAAAATTGAAGGCTTAGCCATAAATATCCATTGTTAAAAACGAGCTGGGGCGCACATCAGCGCGCCCACATTCATTGGCCGAGGGCCGGGTTATAAGCGAGTCGCGGTCAGCAACCGGTTGATCAGCGGACCCAGCACTTTCAGCGAGGCCGCAGACAAAATGTCAGCGTGCTCACAATCCAGCGGCCAGATTTCCAGGTCTGAAACAAACGGTTTCCAGGTCGCAGGCACATCCATGTCGGCAGGCAGGGTTTTCTCTGCCATAAACAGCGTGGCTTTACCGGCATAACGCGGCGTACGCGCTTCCGCCAGCCGTGCAACAGCGTCCTTGTAGTTGGCGACGATGGTGCTAAACATCGCGGCTTTCTCAGCACGCAACAGGGGATCGCGCTCATCTTCGGTGGCGGCCATAAATTCGGCCTGTTCCCGTGCCACTTCCTGCTCTGCCTCTTCAGCATCGGGTGTGCGCCAGTCCTGTCCTTCGGCTGGGTAGGTATCCAGCAGACCAAGGAAGGCCACGCTCTCGCCGCTGGCCTGCAGACGCGCCGCAATGCCTTGTGCCAGCGTGCCGCCCAACGAGTAGCCCAACAGGAAGTAAGGCCCCTGTGGCTGGTGCTCGCGAATAGCGGCCAGATGGCGATCGCACATGGCTTCTACGCTGGCACAGGCTGCGATAACGCCCGCCGGGCGCGGTGATTGCAGCCCCACAATCGGGAAATCGCCGTCGAGATAGTGCAGCAGCGCGCTGTACTGCCAGGCGAAGCCCGATGCCGGATGGATGCAGAACAGCGTCGGACCCTGGCCGGCACGCAGTGGCAGCAACTCCCCGTTGCCGCTGCTGTCACTGACATCACCCGCCAGCAGTGCCGCCAGTTTCTCCACGCTGCGTGCGGCGATGATCTGCCCGACACTCACTGGCTGCGCTATACGGCGGCGTAGTTCTGCTGCCAGTCGCATCGCCAGCAGCGAATGACCGCCCAACGCAAAGAAGTCATCGTCGGCATACACCTGCTCACATCCCAGTAGCTGCTGGAACAGTTCTGCCAGCATCTGCTCGTGAGGCGTTTCCGGCAGACGGCCAGCCTGCGCGCTGCGTTGCGGCATCGGCAGTGCTTTACGATCCAATTTGCCGTTGGCACTGAGGGGCAAATCGTCCAGCAGCAAATAGCTCACCGGCTGCATGTGGGCGGGCAGGCGAGTGCTCAACTGCTGTTTTACCTGTTCGATGTCCAGTGCCACGCCAGGCTGAGCCACCAGCCAGCCGAGCAGCTGGCGATTATCGACACCCGCCGTCGCCTGTTGTGTCAAATTGCGTGCAGCCACGACTGCCTGCGCCACGCCCGGCAGTGCCACCAGCGCCTGCTCAATTTCACCCGGTTCGATACGTTGTCCACGCATCTTCAGCTGGTCGTCGCTGCGCCCGAAATACTCCACGGCGCCATCCTCGCGCCAGCAGGCGATATCACCGGTGCGGTACATACGTTCGCCATCGGCAAACGGAGCGGCAACAAAGCGCTGCGCGGTAAGATCGGCACGATGCAGATAGCCATCGGCAAGCTGGATGCCGCTGAGATAAAGATCGCCAGGCACGCCGACCGGCACCGGGCGCAGCAGATTATCGAGGATATGCAGTTGGGTGTTCCACACCGGGCGACCAATCGGCACGCCAGGGCCATTCAGGCCTTCGAGCGCGCTACCGCTGGCGGGTTGCCAGGTCACATCCACGGCCGCTTCGGTGGGGCCGTAAAGATTATGCAGCGGTGCCGCGATCACTTGCTGATAGCTGCGAGCCAGATCGCAGGCTAACGCTTCACCGCTGCAAAATACACGGCGTAGTGAGGCGCAGGCGCGATCGGTTTGCGCACTGACATGCCCGACAAAGGCGGCCAGCATTGATGGAACGAAATGCAGGGTGGTGACCTGATAATCGTCAATCAACTGCCACAATGCCTGCGGATCGCGATGGGCATCCGGGGGCGCCATCATCAGCTGTGCGCCGGTCATTAACGGCCAGAAGAACTCCCATACCGAAACATCAAAGCTGCACGGGGTTTTCTGCAACACCACGTCGTCGCTACGCAATGGATAGCTGGCTTGCATCCAGCGCAAGCGGTTAACGATGGCGCGCTGATTGACCACCACGCCTTTTGGCTGGCCGGTCGAACCTGAGGTGTAAAGCACATAAGCCGGTCGCTGCGCGTCGGGTTTAGGCAACGTATGACGCGCCACACTCTGCTCACTGGCAAGGCGATCGAACATCATCAGGGTGCCAAAGTTGGCGAATCGACTTTCCAGCGCCGATTCGGTGATCACCACCCACGGTCGTGCATCGTCCACCATGTACGCCAGACGCTCATCGGGATAACCAATATCCAGCGGCAACCAGGCCGCGCCTGCCTGCAAGATGGCGGTAAGGGCAATACTCAGACGAACCGAGCGCGGCAAGGCAACGGCAACGATATCGCCTGGCATCACGCCCGCTTCGATGAGTCGATCGGCCAGCAATGTGGCCTGATGCTGCATCTCGCGGTAGGTGAGTTGATGATCGACGTCGCTCAGCGCCAGCGCGTCCGGCGTGCGTGCGGCTTGCTGGGCGATGGCTTGTTGCAGAGTTTCATTCTCCAGTTGCACACCGGTGTTATTGACCCACTCGAGCAGCGATTGCTCGGCGAGGGTTTGTAAACGCCATTGCGTTAACGGCAGATCCGGTGTGGTGACCAGTTGTTGCAACAGCAGCAACAGGCGTTCAGCCAGACGATCGGCATCGGTGACACAGGCGCGATATTCCATCAACAGCGTTAGCTGTTCACCCGGCAGCACCAGAAGCGTCAACGGATAATGGGTGTAGCCACGGTTGTGGATCGCTTCACAGCGTACTCGCGCGTTGGCATCCTGTAACGATGGATTGTCAGGGTAGTTTTCCACCACCAGCAAGGTATCAAACAGGGTGCCTGCACCTGCCAGCTGTTGGATTTCAGCCAGTCCGAGGCAATCCTGTTCAATCAGCTGGATCTGCTGATTTTGATGCGCGGCTAACTGCTCCAGCAGCGGGCGCTGAGTATCAAACCGCACGCGCACCGGCAGCGTATTACTGAACAGACCGACATGTTGATCGATCCCTTCAATCTGGCCGAAACGACCGGAAACCGGCGCGCCAAACACCACGTCCTGCTGACCACTGGCAATCGACAATATCATGCCCCACAGGCCCTGCATCACGGTATTGAGGGTCAATCCGCGAGTGCGGCACAGCGCATAGAGTTCGCGCTCCAGCGTGGCATCCAGCGTAATGCGTTTTTCCTGCACAGCACTGTCGGCGGCATTGGGATACAGCAACGTGGGCCGCACGTCGCGCAGACATTCCTGCCACTGCTGGCGTGCCTGATGCACGTCACGCTGGCTAAGCTGGCGCACGATGTCGGCATAATGGGTGCGTTGGGCGGCCAGCGGCTGTTGACGCAACGCGCTAAGTAAATCGTTTAAAATTACCGGCGTTGACCAGCCATCCACCACCAGATGATGCGCATTCAGCAGCAGCGTCCAGCGTGCTTCAGGCTGATGAGGGATCAGCGTGGCCTGCAACATCACCGGCTGCTGGAAAAGATCCTGTGACAGCGCCTGGTGTTCAGCGGCGTCCATATCCCCGGCTTCCAGCACCTGCAGCGGCCAATGCAGATCGCCTTCCGGCAGCAACTGCAAGGGTTGCAGACTAAGTTCGCTGTCAAATCGGGCGGCGAGCTGCGGATGGCGCTTTAAGACCTGGTTGAGCGCCTGCTGCACGGATGCTACCGACACATCACCGCTGAGGGTTAATCGCGTCAGTGAGTTATAGCTGCCTTGCGCGCCACTGGTCTGCGCGTGGAACAGTAATCCTTTCTGCAACGGCAGCAGCGGCAAGACGTGGCTAAAGGCCCCGTGACGTGCGCGCAAGAGTTGCAGCAGCGCATCATCCACACCTTCAAGATTGATTTCCGCAGCGACCAGCGTGTTAGCGGCCTGCTGTGGCTGTTGCTCTGCGAAGTGGCAAAGCTGTTGTGCACCCAGAGCGATGGCCTGATGCAGTTGCTGAATCTGATCGGCATGCAAGACGCCCTCCGCCCAGCTCCAGTTCAGCGCCAGCTGCTGGTCATCAACAAACACGTTGAGTTCCAGTGCGTGCTGTAACGGCATAGCATCGTCCTGAATCACCGCAAAGGTGTCGCGGAACTGCTGCGCGGTGCGCTGAGGCTGCCAGTGACCAGCGGATTGAGTGAAGCGGCCGAGATAATTGAACAGCACCTGTGGCGCATGGTCGGCGGCCAGTTTCGCCAGCGTGATGCCACGGTGGGAATCCAGCCAGCGCAGTTGGCCATAACCGATGCCGCGATCCGGCACGGCACGCAGCGCAGATTTCACCGCGCGCACGCTGTCATTGAGGTCGGCCGAAGCAGGCAGGTCGAGCAGCAGAGGAAACTCCGCTGTCAGCCAGCCTACTGTTCGCGCCAGATCCTGATGATCGTGCAACTCGGCACGGCCGTGTGACTCCAGCGTCACGCGTTGTAACGCACTGCCGTTCATGCTGCGCAGCGCCAGTGAGAGCAGAGTCAGCAGTAACTCTTCGCTGGTGGCGCGGAACTGCTGCGGCAGGGTATGCATTAAGGCGGTGCTGGTGGGCGCATCCAGCAGAGTGCGCTGATGCAAGGCGCGTTCATGACCGTTTAAGGCACGCTCACCCAGTGCAGGCAACGGTTGCT
Organism: Pantoea sp. BL1; assembly: GCF_000963985.1. Lineage (NCBI taxonomy): Bacteria > Pseudomonadati > Pseudomonadota > Gammaproteobacteria > Enterobacterales > Erwiniaceae > Pantoea > Pantoea sp. BL1. The sequence goes on from NZ_JZRH01000028.1 coordinate 37,005, forward strand.
CCAGCATGCGTTGCCAGAACCGCATTTCGCTGGCGCGTGAGGCCAGGTTGGCCAGCAGCGTAGCGGACCAGTCATGCAGCGAGGTCTCTTCAGCGGGTAAGGTGATCGGCGCGCCGCTCAGCAGTGCATCACCGGCCTGTTGCAGTTCATCCAGCAATACGCGCCATGACACGCCATCCACCACCAGATGGTGCAACGTTAACACCAATCCGCAGCTTGCACCTTGTGTCTGAAGCAGGGTCGCCTGTAGCAATGATCCTGTCGCCGGATCGAGGCGTGCTGCATCGTCACGGAAGACCTGATCGGCGGCCTGGTCACGGGCTGTCACTTCGATAACGCGACAACGCGCAGGGCGCGCAGAGAGCGGTTCGCCCACCACTAACTGATTATCATGTGTGAAGGCGTTGAGGGCTGGATGTGTGCTGGCAAGCTGTTCAATCAGCTGTTCCAGCTGCGCGAGTTGCAGCTCTGGCGGCACGGACAGCAGCACGCCGTGGGCGAAGCGGGCATTGATGCCTGCTTGCGCATTGAACCAGTGCAGAATCGGCAATCCGCCAATCGTCCCCTGTTGTGACACACGAGCATGTTGAGAGTGCTGTGCCAGCGGGGCTAAATCTTGTGCCATGCGTGCGGCGGTACGTTCGGCAAAAATGTCTCGCGGGCGCAGCATATAACCTGCGCGGCGAGCGGCGGTGCTGAGGCCCATCGCCGAAATGCTGTCTCCACCGAGTGAGAAGAAGTCATCCTCCGCGCCGACGCTCTCCAATCCGAGCAGGCTGGCCATCGCCTGGCAAATCAACGTTTCCTGCGGGGTGCGCGCAGCGCGGCTTTGCTGTTGCTGAGCCTGCTGTGGTTTCGGCAGTGCCTGGCGGTCGATTTTGCCATTCACATTCAGTGGTAGGTCATCCAGCACCATCAGCACGGCTGGCAGCATATAGTCCGGCAACTGGGTACCCAGCTGCGCCAGCAAGCGGGTGCTGAGTTGCGGATCGGCGCGCAGGGCATCATCCTGTACCGAGCAGTAGCCAATCAGACGGTGAGTGGCGCCCATCACTTCGGCAATCACCACTGCGGTACTCACTTCGGGCAGTGCCACTAGTGCGTTTTCAATTTCACCCAGTTCGACGCGGAACCCGCGCACTTTGATCTGGTGATCCACCCGCCCGATAAACGCCAGTTGACCATCCTGACGCCAGCGCATCACATCACCGCTGCGGTACATCACCTCGCCTTCACGGAAGGGGTTAGCGACAAAGCGGGCGGCAGTCAGATCCGGGCGGCGCAGATATCCGCGCGCGATGCCCGTTCCGGAAATATAGAGTTCGCCGGTGCAGCCAATCGGTACCGGCCGCAGTTGGCTGTCGAGCAGATAAACCTGGCTGTTGCCCACCGGACGACCAATTACCGGCTGCGGTGAAGCCAGCACGCTGGCACCGAGGGTATCTATGGTGTACTCAGACGGGCCGTAATAGTTGTGGATTTCCATCTGCTGCTGTTGCTGCATCAGTTTCCACAACGTCGGCGTGGCGGCTTCACCGCCGATCATGACAAAAGCAGGGCGATGGTTTTCCGCTTCCAGCAATCCGCTGTCGATCATCTGAGAGAAGAATGACGGTGTGATGTCCAGCAGATCGACCGGCACCGCGTTCATCTGCTGAATCAAACCCCAGGCATCGCGACGCAGTTCTTCGTCGAAGATATTCAGCTCGCAGCCCATCAGCATGCAGAACAGCGGCTCCCACGAAGAGTCGAATGAGAACGACGCGGTATGGCCGGCGCGCATCCGGCGCGGGTTGCTGGCGTGGAAGCGGTCAATCGCCGGTCCAAACAGATGTTCGCGATGTGACAGGAACAGATTCAGTAATCCCTGATGTGTGCTCATCACGCCTTTTGGCCGGCCGGTTGAACCGGAGGTGTAAATCATATAAGCGAGATCGACACCGCACAACGCGGTGTGCGGCACACTCGACGGCTGTGCCGCCAGTTCACTCTCCAGCTGATCGATGCACAGCGCGGGAAGTGTCGGCATCTGCGCCAGTGTCGCGGAGTGGGTCAGCAATAATACGGGTTGAGCATCGTCGCACATCAGTGCCAGACGTTCGCGTGGATAATCGAGATCCAGCGGCATGTAAGCCGCGCCGCTCGCCAGTACGCCGAAGATCGCAACCAGCGAATCTACCGAGCGCGGAATGCCAATCGCCACTACGTCGTCCGCTCGCAGGCCACGCGCAATCAGTACATGCGCCAGTTGCATGGCGCGATTGGTGAGTTGGCGGTAGGTCAGCGACTGTGCGCCACAGACGACCGCCGTCTGGTCAGCGCTTTGCGCCGTGCGTTGCAGCAGCATATCCACGATGGTGGTCGCGCCCGCAGGCAGAGTGAATTCCGGGCCAGTGGACCAGCGCTGCAAATCAGCCTGTTCGTCTGGGGCAATGATCGACAGCGTATCCAGGCTGATTTGTGGTTGCGCGGCGAACTGCGTGAGCAGATGACGAATGCGATTGGCGTGACGCTGTAACATTTGCGTGTCGTAGCGCCCTGGGTTTGCCACCAGCGTTAACTGTAAAGCCCCCTCGCGGAAGCCCACTTCAAACTCGATATCGTCAACCGGTCCCATGGCCAGAGTATGAGTTGCCGACGGAATGCCATCGAATTGCAGTTCATCATGATAGACCTTGACGTTAATCACCGGTCCGTAAAGCTGTTGGTTGCTGCCGACCAAACCCAGATCGCGACGGAGTTGCTCTGCTTCATAGCGCTGGTGGCGGCGTGCTTTACGGATTTCCGCCTGCACCTGCTGCACCAGCGTGGCTAAATCGCTCTGATGAGGAATGTCGAAGATCAGCGGCAGGACGTTGACCACGGGACCCAACGCCGTCAGCGCCGCTGAACCCATGCGGCGCATAAAGGGAAAGCCAATCGACAAGCGCGGGCTGTCGCTGATGCGCGCCAGATAAGCCAGCAGCAGGGCACTGACGATATCGCCTTCGCTGCAATCCTGGAATGCAGCGTGCTGACGCAACGTTGCCAACTCTGGCAGTGCGACGTGGCAGCTGATGGGACGATCGCCAGCACCCGGTACGCTTTCACAGGAGAGGGTTAAGGTCTCGGGCAGTTCAGTCGCATAGCTCTGCCAGTGGCTGGCGGAGCGGGTAAACGCCGGGGATGCCTGCCACTGTTGATACTCATCAATGACTTCGCTAAATGGCGTGAAGGGTGAAGGCGAAGGTTCTTCGCCACGGCACAGTTCGGCATAGATGGCCGCCACACGTTGCGTCAGCGCCTCGAAACTAAACCCATCGACCAGCAAATGGTGATAGCGCTGATACCACCACCAGCTACCATCACCCACGCGCATTAATACGTGGCGATAGAGCGGTTTATCGCCGTCAGCCGCCAGGTCAGCACGCAGATCGGCCTGCATGAGTTTATGTGCCTGACCGGTGGCGTCCGCGCGCTGGCTGAAGTCGTGCCACTCCGGCAGCACCAGAACCTGCGCATCAAACCACTGCGCGGGATCACCGTTTTCATCGAGGCCAAAGCGTGCCTGCACGGTGTCGGCTTCTGCCATCGTCTGGCGGATGGCGCTGTCCAACGCCGCGCGGTTAATGTCGCCGTGCAGCACGCTGTAGTGCGCCACGGTAAATTGATTGCGCTGCTGCGCAATAGCGTCCGCGATCCAGATGCCGGGCTGAGCCGCCACCAAAGGATACGCAGGTGAATGCGTGATTATCGATGCCAAAGGAATGTTCCCGTCTAAAAAATCAAAAAAAGGAAAAGTCAAAAAACGAAAAATTAATGTGCGCTGGACGACGTCTGTTGCGTCGCTGGTCGCATGTCTTGCCAGTGTGTTTCGATGTACTCAATCGCTGCGGCACGCGGTAGCGGACCCGCCACGTTTTGCCAGCCCGCAGGCACCAGGGCAAATGCGGGCCACAGGCTGTACTGCTGGCGCGCATTGATCAGCACCAGAAAATCGAGCGCATCGTTATCAAACGGATTTTGTTGTTCAGACATGGTGGTTACCTTTTGAGGTTGGGTCAGAGAGAAGATCGGCCAGCAACCAGCGGCAGCCGTCGATCAAGCCGCCGCGCCAGCACAGCGCGTCGTGCCCTCCGGCGTAGCAGCGGAAAAAGAGTTCATGGCCTGCGGCTTCCAGCGCGGGACGTATTTGCTGGTTAACGAACAGCATGTCCTGCTCACGATCGCCGACTTCCTGGAAAATCTTCAGTTGTCCAGCGGGCAGGGCATTGTTCTGCAAACGCTGCAACAGCAGACCCGGCGCATGCTGTTCACGGTTGGCGTAATCGCGGATGTATTGCAGGTGCGGCCACCAGAAAGAGCCAGATTGTGTGAGGATGCGGCCAAAACGCTGCGGCCAATGTAGACCGGCATACAGCGCGGCGAGGCCTCCGTAGCTTTGACCCGCCACCAGTGTGCGGCTGCCATCGCTGCTGAACGCCGCATGCTGGCGTGCGAGTGGCAACAGTTCTTGTTGTACCGCCAGCCAGAAGGTTTCGTTGCAGGGCAGTTCAACCTCGCGATGCTGGCTGTCGATCACGTCGATAAATAACCAGCAGGCAGGCGGCAGCTCATCCGCATCAGTAACCTGATCGAGGGCGCTGAAAATCGGCTGTCCGTATACCCAGTTTTGCCCATCCAGCAGAATTGCCAGCGGGCGCTGGTCCGGTTGTGCGGTCTTTCCGGTGGTGTAAAGCCAAACGTGACGCGTGACGTTGAGCAGATCGCTGTGCCACTGCAAGGTTTGCAGACCATCCGGCCAGGTGTCGGCCAATCCGGCATCCAGCGGTTGCCAGGCGGATTGATCCGTCGCGTCGGGCATATGCGCATTACTCAACGCAAAACGGCGGCTACTCAGAAATGGGGGCGAAGGATTCAGCGTATCGGGGATCGCCAGCGGCATCAGCGATATCCACCACTTGCGTTGGAGTACCCGACAGGATTCGTCACTGCCGCAGAACAGCGGGGGCAAATGCTCAGCGGTCACCGGGATCAGACTGTAGCTGCCGCGCCAGTCAGATTCGATAGGCGTCGACCAATGCCAGACATCACTATGACCGATGCGAACAAGGGATTCAGGCGCCTGGCTGTGATGATCGGTTACGCCGTTTATATCGATATAGACCTTTTTGGTAGACGATAGCTCGGAACGGCCTTCCGGATCGCGCCAGAAAAAATGCATACGGGTTTCGCCGCCTGCCTGGTGCTCAATCACCGGCGTACCCACGGATTGAAGCCGCTCCCACCAGTGGTGACTGCCTAAATCATCAAGCTGTAACCATTGGGTGACGGTTCCGGTTGGCAACTCGTTTTGCGTCATTTGCTCTGCATCACTGAGAAACATCCTGCAATCTCTCTCCACATTTTCTTCAAAGACTTTACATTAACAAACGTAATGCAAATGCTATTGATAACGATTTACATTTGCAATATTATTTTTGCGCCGAATAAATCCCCTATTTTTCAGATGATTATTCTGAAGTTGATGTTGAAGGGGGATTCAGGACCGCGTTTCGCGAGAGGAAGTTATATTTCAATCCGTTACAGCTTTCGCCGTTGGGTGGAGGGGAGTGGACGGATTATTTCATCGACAAGGCAGTTTGAAATAGAGATGGCAACTATGTCCGTTAAAGCAAAAAATTTAGCAATACCTGCTGTGGCACTTCCGTTCAGATTCTCCCGTCTTCACCTTTCACTGGCCTCAATTCTGCTGGTGGCACCTGCCACCTTCAGCGTCGCGGCAGAAGAGACCATTACCGTGAATGCGGATACGCGTGAAAGCGTGACGTCTCCGCTACAAGGCTATGTGGCGAAAGAGAGTGCTGCGGGTACCAAAACCTCTACGCCACTGCGTAAAACTCCGCAATCGATTTCGGTGATTACGCGTCAGCAGATGGACGATCAGGCAGCACCGTCGGTAGCGGATGCATTGAGTTACACCAGCGGCGTACTGACCAACTACCGTGGTAACTCGAACCGTAACGATGAGATCATCGCGCGCGGTTTCCGCTATGCACCGAAATTCCTCGATGGATTGAGCTATGGCTTATCCGGCCAGGCTGGCGCGGCAGGGCAGATCGACCCGTGGTTGCTGGAGCGTGTGGAGATGATTCATGGCCCTGCGTCGGTGTTGTATGGCCAGGTGAACCCCGGCGGCATCATTGCGATGACCAGCAAACGCCCGACTGCGCAGAGCATTCATAAAGTTCAGCTCAGCACCGGTAATCAGCATCTGGGCGAAGCGGCGTTTGATTTCGGCGGCAAACTGAATGACGACAACACGCTGTTTTATCGTCTTAACGGTATCGCCAGCACCAAGCATGAGTTCGTGAAAGATAACAAACAGCAGCGCATGGCGATTGCCCCCGCGCTGACGTGGCTACCAAACGCGGACACCAGTTTCACCTTGCTGACGATGTATCAGAACGAGCCAAAGGCCGGATATCGTAACTTCCTGCCTGCCAATGGCACGCTGTTTAACACCAGCGCGGGCTACATTCCTTACGATTTCAACGTCAGCGATCCGAGCTTTAACGAAGCGAAACGCGAGCAGACTTCTGTTGGCTATATCTTCGAGCATAACTTTAACGACAACATCAGCTTCACGCAGAATATGCGTTACAGCAACATGGATGAGTCGTACAAATATCTGGTCTATACCTTCGATGTGGATGGCAGTGACCATCAGATCAACCGTCGTCCACAGCATGATAAAATCAAGTCCAAAGAACTGGGCATTGATAACCAGGTTAAAGCGACGTTCGATACCGGCAACGTTGCGCATACCATGCTGGGCGGGCTGGATTACAAATGGAGCGATGTCGACAACAAACTGTGGCGCGACAGCGGTGACCAGTACATTCTCGACTGGGCGAATCCGACCAGCGTGACAATCAATGAGAGCGATCTGGCCTTGAACACCAGCACGCGCAAAAAGCTCGATCAGGTTGGCGTGTATCTGCAGGACCAGCTGGAATGGAATCAATGGAATCTGCTGCTGTCCGGTCGCCAGGACTGGTCAGAAGTGCGTTCGCAGGACCGCATTGAGAACAGCACCACCCAGCAGAATGATAGCAAGTTCACCGGCCGTGCTGGCCTGCTGTATGCTTTCGATAATGGCCTGTCGCCGTATATCAGCTATAGCACCTCGTTCGAACCGAATCTGAGCACCGGTGCACCGGGTAGCGATCCGTTCGCACCGACCACGGGCGAGCAGACCGAAATCGGTATCAAGTATCAGCCTGTGGGTTGGGATGCGGTGTTTACCGTTTCCGCGTTTGATATCACGCAGAAAAACATCACTACTTACAACAGCGATCTGGGCTACAACGAGCAGATCGGTAAGGTGAAGTCCAAAGGTATTGAGACAGAAGCGCACGCGCAGATCACCCCGGAGATTAAGGTGATGGCGGCGTATACCTTTACCGATGCGGAAACCAAAGAGAGCAACACCGCGGCACAGGTCGGCAAAACGCCTGCCAGTATTCCGCGCCATGCTGCTTCGGCCTGGGGCAGCTACAGCTTCCTGGACGGCGTGCTGAACGGTTTGACGCTCGGCAGCGGTGTGCGTTATACCGGCACGGCCTGGGCGGATTCCACCGGTCAGGACAAGGTTCCGCATTACACGCTGTATGACGTGATGGCGAAGTATGAGCTGGGCGAAGCGGCTAACTCACTGCGTGGCACCACGCTGCAGCTGAACGTGAACAATGTGGCCGATAAGCACTATGTTGCATCCTGCAGCAACACCAGCGCGTGCTTCTACGGCAGCGGTCGTTCGATTGTGGCGTCTGTTAGCTACAGCTGGTAATCACTCTCAGGCAGGGCGTCCTTCCGGGCGCCCTCAATTTACCCATTTGCATTCCGTGCTGCTTTTCCCCGGTTGAAACACATCGAGACAGGTTTTCGGAAAATACTGGATTTGTGTGACTGTCATCACTCCGCGAGGCACGCTAAAATAATTGCTTCTCATTTAGCAAAAGGTTTTTCGTCACGATGTTTTCGCGTTTCACTCTGGCCGCTTTGACGGCCGCACTCATGCTTACCGGTTGTGCACGCCACGCCGCAGATAGCAACGCTACCGCGCAAGCTGACGCTCCAGCTGCTGCCCCCATCGAGAATGACAACATTCCTTCCCAGTTTGATAGCGGCCCGACCGTGATCAACGTTTCCCATCTGATCACGCGTACCGATGACGGGTCTTCCGTTTACGTGACGGTAGATGGTCAGGATGCCGGGCTGCTGCAAAAAGGCGAGAATAAAGAGATCCGCGTGAGTGAAGGTAAACACCAGGTCGGTGGTTACGTGCAGACGCTGTTCGGTTTTGGCAAGGTGACCATTGCATCGGTGGATGTGACCACCGACACTAAAGGCCCGAAGAACGTGGTCTATTCGGTGACACGTCAGAAGCCGACCTTTAGCGAAACCCAGGCCGCTACGCCTAACAACTCCTGATGAATTGCAAGCGGTGCTGCGCTTGCCAGCACCGCTTCCGGTTAACTCCGGCTAAAAACCAGTTTCAAACCCGCAACGGCGAAGCAGCACGCCAACAGCGCATCCAACCCACGGCGGATACGGCGATAAAATGCTGCCATGATCGCAGTGGAGAACAGCAGGGCATAGCCGCAAAACACCAGCACGCAGATCGTGGCACAACCGGCGATGATCATCGGTAAGGTTGAAGTCGCAGCATCCGGTTTCAGTGCCACCGACATGATCGCCACCCAGGTGAGAATCGCCTTGGGATTGCCGACGTGCATCAAAATACCCTGACGAAACAGCCTGACAAAAGTGACTTTGTCGCCGCTGGCGCTGAATTCATTCGCATCAGGACGACGTAATGCCGATTTACCCGCCTTATAGGCCAGCCACAGCAGATATAAGCCACCGCCGATTTTCAGCACAATCAATAGTTGAGCAAAGGTTGCCAGTACGGTTAACACGCCGCAGGCTGCCAGCAGTGCCCACATCATCGAACCGCTGATCACACCACTAGCCAGCGCCAGTGCGGCACCGCGTCCTTTCTTCATTGCCGTGCCCATAATCGCCATATTGCTCGGGCCAGGGCTGGCGGTGGCAACAAAATAGGTGGTGTAGATCAGAATCAATTCGTGTGAAAGCGCCATGTCGTCCTCTGCGATAAGATTGTCCTGCTTTTGTTATATCGCCTGCATCGCAGAATGACTACTGCTGATTCTGTATTAAGAAAGGATCGCTTTGGCGTAGCTGCGACTTTTCACTTTATAAAGCGTGAAAACAATCGAAAGCGTGGCAATCACTACCAGAATTAATCCGGGGCCAATCAGCGATCCGAAGCCTAAAGCATTGAAGATTAGCAGGCCGACAATGCCACCGGTCAGGAAGGAGAAAATGGTCACCAGATGGGTGTTCAGTTGCTGCTTAAAGGCACGGATATTTTTCGAGGGATCGCGGCGCAATAAGGCGACAAATACCGAACCGATAGAGATACCTGCATCGGTTAGGGTGCCGGTAATATGGGTGGATCGTACGCGACCATTGGAAAGTTGCGTCGAGGTAGAATTGTGCACACCCATCAAAAAGGCCAATAGCAGCAATATTTCGCCGTTATTATTTGATGAGAAATAATAGATCTCGAACAGCGAAGTCAATATTAACAGCACGCCTTCCACCAGTAAAATGCAGCTAAATATGGTGCGCAGCCCATTAATCACCCCAAGCACCACTGAAATCCTTGCCACCACCGCGCCGGTAACAAAGGCACCAATCATAGCGATGAAGACTTTAAGATTACGAATGTCCATCTCGTTCAAATCGCTGGAGATTTGTGCAATGTTGCCGGACATGTGTGAGGGAAAGAAGCCGAAGGCGGCTAACGCCATGGCGTTTAATAATCCCGCTGATGTGGCCAGGCACAGGGCGAGATTACGATCTTCAACGTGTGTTCTGGTGCGCTTCAGTTTTATCAGCATAATTCACCCCTGCTCATTGAGAGTATTGTGATAACGCAATGCGTCAAATCCAGTGTTCGCCAGTGAATAAGTGAAGCACAAAAATCTTAAGAGGATCTTAATTACTTTTAGATATAGAAAAATCCTATTATGGGTGTAAAGATATCTAAGGAAGATTGCCAGTTTCGTTATCTCTGTTTACTTTCGCGTGATGCATTTAATTTCAGGGAAATATCGAAATGACCAATCCTGGTGCTCAACCTGAGCAGCGGCGCGCGCTCCTACTGGTCAATCGTCGGGCACGCCGTGGTGCACAGTGGGCGAATCTGGCACATCAACTATTAACGGCAGCAGGCTTTTCCCTGATTACACCGCACGAAGAGGATGAACGCAGTTACGGTGAATTGATTCTGGCGCATCAGCATCAAGTGGATGTGGTGATAGTCGGCGGCGGCGATGGCACGCTGAATGCGGCAGCACCAGGATTGATGCAATCCCGCTTGCCGCTGGGCATTTTGCCGCTCGGCACGGCCAATGATTTTGCCCGTACCTTGGGCATTCCTTTCAATCTGGATGCAGCGATCAACATCATTGTCGCAGGACACACGCGGCGTATCGATCTGGGTGAAGTCAACGGCCATCTGTTTTTAAACGTGTCCAGCGTAGGGTTTTCTGCCAGCCTGGCACGCAATCTCACCGCAGCAGCCAAGAAAAAGTGGGGCACCGCGGGTTATGCGCTTGCTGCTTTACGCCTGCTGCGGCAAAGCCGTCCATTTAGCGCCATGCTGCATTATGCTGGCCAGCAGGAAGCCATTAAAACGGTGCAATTTTCAGTTGGCAATGGCCGCTTTTACGGCGGTGGGATGACGATAGAGAAGGACGCGGCACCCGATGATGGTCGTCTGGATGCTTATAGCCTGGAAGTGCGTCACTGGTGGCAAATTCTGGCGCTCTTTCCCTCTCTGCGTCGTGGTACGCATGGTCGCTGGGGCAGCGTGCGTACGTTGAGCGGCACCCAATTTAGCCTGCATACCCGGCGTCCGCATGACATTAATGCTGATGGGGAAATTATTGGTCGCACACCTGCACATTATCGTTTAATCAAAGGTGCCATTGCGGTATTAGCACCCGATAAAACTTAATGGCTCACTATTTTGGAACGTTAATATCGACTGATGGGAGTGTGCCACTATTCTGAATATCCTGATCTCATTTCATTTAAGTTAATAATGATTTCGTAAAGCTGTTCCTGTTTGCGCGTCTGACAACCTGATGATTATTCGAGGGGGAATTACATGACCTTAAGATAAATCATCGGGTGTACAGTTCCATTTCTTGGGTCATGGACATGTAATTACAGAGATTTCATCGATTGCTGAGTCTTTTCACAATCTTTACATTATCCTGAAAACCTCTTTCACGGATCATTCCCATGACTTTCCGCTCTGACATTAACGGGCTGCGTGCCTATGCGGTGATGTTAGTCCTCCTCTATCACTTTGGTTTTACTCATGTGAGCGGGGGATTCCTCGGCGTTGATGTGTTCTTTGTTATTTCTGGCTATTTAATGACGAGTATTATTCTGTCACGACTTAAAAATCAGAAATTTTCGCTGATGGCATTTTATGCGGCGCGCTGTAGACGCATTATCCCGCCATTAATGGTGCTGTGCGCAATAATAATGCTGATGGGTTATTTTTTGATGCCGCCCGCGGAGTATCAGCGCATGGCGGAGCACGCGGTTTCCAGCCTTAGTTTTATCTCTAATGTGGTCTATTTCAAACAGGGCGGTTATTTTGATACCGGTTCGGTGTATAAATGGCTGCTGCATACCTGGTCATTAAGCGTTGAGTGGCAGTTTTATTTATTATTACCTCTGGCATTAATGTTTACCGCACGTTTCTTGCGTCAGCAATTTGCCTGGGCGATGGGTATCGCTGCGCTGTTGTCGTTTGGATTAGTACTGGCGATGGTCGCCACTGATTATCATCTCACCGCCACTTATTATTTGTTGCCCACCCGCGCGTGGGAGATGCTGGTTGGCGGATTAGTGTATCTGGCACCTAAAACCCAACTGAGCGAGCAGGGTTGGGTTCCGCCAGTCAGTATTTTGTCACTGATATTATGTGCGTTAATGTTTGATGAAAACATCGCCTGGCCTGGTATCATGACGCTGATACCGGTGATGTTCACCGCGTTGATTCTTCACGCGGGGGTACAGAACAGTCGGTGGTTAAATCATCGCGTCGTGCAGCACATCGGCAAAACGTCTTACTCGATCTATTTATGGCATTGGCCCTTGTGGGTGTTCTGGCATCTGGCGGACTGGCCGGTCACGTTTGTCAGCCTGCTGGTGCTGATCCTGCTGTCACTGGCTGCTGGTTGGGCTTCTTACGTCTGGGTTGAGAACAGGCAAAGCTGGTTCAGCCGGAAAACCTATATCGCGCTAGTACAGGCTGCTGTGGTGATGTTGTTCGGGGTGACGATCGTAGCGAGGGCGGGAATCCCTTCACGTGCGCCCGCAGTGGTGGCCTCAATCGATCACTATTCGCAGCAACGTTTTACGCTGGCTAAAAATTGCTTTGTGCTCAGCGGCATCACATCACCACAGTGCGTGTTTGGCGATGCCAGTCGGGTGAATCTGGTGGTACTGGGTGATAGCCACGCCGCCGCTATGTTGTCCTCGATTGTGGATAGCGCCAGTACGCAGGATGGCGTGGTATTCATCGCACAGTCTGGTTGCCCTTCGGTCCCGGATATTCAACGCAGCGCCAGCCCTGATTGCGGTCGCTTTGTGAAGACGGCGATGGCTGATATCGAACGCAAGTATCCCAAGGCATCGGTATTGATCATCAATCGCATGTCGTTTTATCTGCACGGCGAGTATGGCAACGGCAGCAGCGCACCCACCTACAGTTTCAGGCAGGACGGCAGTTCCATCGCCGCCTATCAACGGCATTTTGGTGCCGCAGTGAAACAACTCGCCAGCCATCACCGAGTCTTTATCATGACGCCGGTGCCGGAATTTGGTTATGACGTCATTTATCGCATGTCACGCGATGCGATGCGTGGCAAAGCGCTGACCATTCAGCAATCTCGTGCCGACTATCAAGCACGGCATCAGGACGCGCTGGCAATGCTCAACAATATCGCGGCGCTTTCGCCCAACGTTACCTTGCTGGATGCCACGCAGGGGTTATGTGACAGCCGTTTCTGCTACGGAGCGAGGGAGAATGCGCCGCTGTATCGAGACGATAACCACCTTTCGGAAGTGGGAAACAAAAGTCTGAGCGGAGTGTTTGCAGGGATGTGGGGGATGATTGAGGGGAGGTGATGGGTATCGCCCAACGGTCGGTTGCTGCAATTGAAGCGCGTGGCGAAGACCTGAAAATTGCCACTTTAAAGCGTTATGTTGAGGCGCTGGGCGGGCAATTAACGATTGGCGTGAATATGCCTGGCGGCCAGCACGTGGATTTCGCGCTTTAAGCAGTTTCATTGTTTCTGTGCCAGCCAAACCGTTCTACCACCGCAGGTCGCATCTTCAGTCACCTGCTTAACCACGCTGAAGCCGTTATCCGACAGCCGTTGGCGGAACTCATCTTGAGACAGACTGGCATGATAGAGCGGACGTTCAAGGAAAGTGCCCATCGCCTCACCATCATCGGGGCCGCTGGTGAACATTAAGCCAGCACCGACCTGAGCATGCTGAGCAAAGCGCGGAAACATCGCCCGTTGGTTGTCGCGTGTCAGATGGAAGAAGCTGTCCCATGCGATGATGCCATTAAAGGTCTTCTCGAGTGCCAGCGTGCGCATATCGGCAATGTGCCATTGCGCGTGTGGGAACCTTTCCCGACAGCGGGCGATCATCGGCTCGTAAGCATCCACGCCCGTGACTTTGAACTGCTTTTGCAAAAAGTACTGTGCAATCGGAATACCCGCACCACAGCCTACATCCAGTATCTCCCCGCCTGCAGGAATCAGCTCGAGAAAACGCGCCAGCCAGTGCTGCTCGATGAAATGCTGAGTACGGTGGTTATCCCAGACTTCGGCACCTTCTCTGTACAGATCAATAATATGTTCAGCTTCTTGCTCGTGATTCATGATTTGGCTTCATGCAGAGGCGAGGGTTCATCATAAGCGAAACTCAGCATGATGAAAGATCGGTACGATCCCCCCGTGGTGTTGGATGGGAGATAACAAGAAATTCCACTGGATATCCACTGTCGTTCCTGGCCTGGTGTTTCAACCCTGGGGCGATTTCGAGACCTTGCTGGGCATTAATCTCATGTTTTTCACCTTCCAGTTCCATCGTCAACACGCCTTGCAGAACGAAGAAGAATTGTCTGGACACTGAGTGAAAGTGACGCGTTTCACGCGTGTCAGGAGGCATTTTCTCATGAATAATCAGCATGTCCTGACGATTGACTAAATACCAACCGTCGCAGCTATCACCCCATACATAATGCTCAGCATTCTCTTTAGAAATCATCCCGTTTACCTTTTATGAGGGTATTTTCCAGCTCATGCTTAACAGAACTCAACATTCTGCGTCGGATCAGACCACTCCCCGCTCTGATCGCCAGCCAATAAGCCGCCATCTTACAATGAGAAGCTTTATCCGGGCAGTGAATGAACGTTTCAGTGATAAGTTCGGATTGGCTGCCATTGATAAGATTGACTTGATAGCGCAGCAACAGCTTAGCAGCACCCGGCCGCGCGGGCTGTTGATACTCTTCAGCGTTAGAAATTTTTTCCAGGCCAAAGTCTGCGCGCCAAAACTCTCCTCTTAACCCCTAGCAAAGTTCTAAATCAGACGCGTGAAGAAGCGTGAACGTTTGCAGTCCGAATTCATCATCATGGGTTTTAGGCGCCTTGCCTTGCAACTTCTGGGGCAACTGTCGTATCGACATCAATGTCCGGATGACAGAATCCGGCTCAAGATCGAATGACTTAATAAGCGGCATGATCTTTTCAGGGCAGTTCGTTTTGATTACAGCGCTGTGTTTTTCGTGGAACTGGAAATCAGGCAGGTGAAGCGGGGCGCCATTCCAATTGGCAAGCATTTTTTTTGACACAAAACCCAGTGAAATCATCCTTAACCTCGATTTGGGGTGTTTATGCAGAGCCCTTTGCGTGCTGCACATGTTCACGAAGATATTCAAGTTATCAGCGAAATACATCGCATGCCACCTGTCTTCGAGTGCTATCAACTTAGACGCAGTGGTCTTCATTGTGGCGTCAGGTAGGAGCGACGTTCGTTAACTACGGTGCTGAAACATGTGGGTGTCCGCTGTGTGCCAAAAGCGGACGAGTCTAAATAATGGACTAACTAGCTCGTAACCATTGAGATGTTTATGAATTGAATTTTACCGCATTTAGATTTAAGTTGTTATTTTTTAGCCATGAGTAATCAAAAATATAGAGAATATTGAACATGGGTGAAGAATATTCGCTGAATATAAAGCGTTTCAGAAAAGCAATGATTAAGGAACTGCCGAAGGTTCCTAATACTCCTGTAGCCATCGAAGAACTTGAAAGAATGCCAACCAGAGAAATCATTTCGAAATATATCACTTGGAAGATCAGGACTATTCCTATAAAGAAAAGAACTATAGCTTTTTACCCCATGGGCATAGATTTAAATGTTTTTTTTAAAATGCATCATGACATAAAGGTGTTTCTCGATAAAGTCATTAAAGGTAATGATCTCAATCCGTATTTATCTGAGCGAGTTAGGACGCACGGTGTCATTTTACCAGGTGCTTCCTTAAGAAACAAAGGGAAGGATATAGACACTCTTGTGCTCAGGGAAGGATTATATCACTTTCATTTTGCCCCTAAAGATAACAAAAACCCTAAAGGACGAAGTAACTACCTTATCTTTGCTGATGTATCAAAAGACATATTCACTATAGTGGCGATCGCCCCTCACAGTGTTTTCGAACATGACACTGAGGATGCACATCGATTCTTTGACATCCGTCGCCGATACCTTGAACGAGATATCCCGCCAGACCAACCCTATATGCTTAATCCTGTAATGTCTTCAGGCCATACATTAGAAATATTTTCCTATGCGATACATTGTGAGGAAACAATAAATTCTTTGGACCCAAGATTAAATGATACCAATTTTATATCTCAACTGTATGCAGATGGTGCATTACAATCTCCATCTCTCGAACGGCCAAAAAAGCCGGATCTAATGTGGTATTTTCACGATTTAAACCTAGGAATTCTTGAGAAGAAGAAAGGCCATTTCTTTGGGCTGAAATATCTTCGTGATAGATTGTGAAACTACAAAAAAGTAAGGTTGAATACAACGTACATGATGACCGCTCCTCGCTCTTAGCATATCTTGCGCTGCGTTCAGGCCAGCTCGGTGCCAACAACGGAACTTGCAAACGAACCCGTATGTTAAATACTGAATGCCGAAATAGGTGGAACACTATGGTAGGTTCCGTAGTAAAAACTGAAACGAGGATAATGCATGTTCAGCATTTCAGAAGTAGACAAATATGATTCTGACCTCACGTGGCTGGTGAGCGAGCTAGATGCCTTTCAAAGCCAACTGTATCCTGCAGAGAGTAATCACTGCCTGGATCTTTCAACAGTTACTGACAAACAACTCCGGTGCGTTATCGTGCGTGATGAAAGTGGCTCACCTGTAGGCTGTGGTGCTCTGCTACTTCAGGAAAACGGCTCAGCCGAGATTAAGCGGGTTTATATTCGACCGGAATACCGGGGCAGGAAGCTCGGAGAAAAAATTGTCACTGCAATCGAGACGATGGCTTCAGAAAAGAATTCGGGCATCTTGCTGCTTGAGACAGGGATTCACCAGCAACCGGCTATAGCACTTTATCGTAGATGTGGTTACGAGACATGCGATGCATTCCCCCCATATGCAGCAGATCCGTTGAGTGTCTTTATGTGCAAAAAGCTCAGGTAATTTAACGTTATCAGGATGTCAGGAAAGGGCGAAACAGTGCTGTGATGGTAAATAACCACGGCAGAGAGGATGTTTTTCTGTGCGGAAAATTATTGTTGTGCCATACGATGATAGATGGCCTGAGATGTTTGAAGCTGAAAGTTTACTGATAAAGACAGTACTCGGTGGAGTGGCTAAAGATGTACATCATATTGGGAGCACGTCAGTTCCTGGTCTCTCCGCAAAGCCCGTCATTGATATGCTACTTGAAGTTTCCGACATCAATGAACTGGATAAGTACCATTCTGCAATGGCCCACGCCGGGTATGTTGCTCGCGGTGAGAACGGGATTGCGGGGCGCAGATATTTCATTAAGGGTGGTGATCAGCGTAGTCATCAAGTCCATGCGTTTGCAGTCGGAGATACGCAGGTATTAAGGCATCTTGCTTTCCGTGATTATCTTCGAATAAACAAAGACATTGCAGAAGAGTATGCTGAGATAAAACACGCAGCTGCATTACTCAGCTGGAACGATGTACATCGCTATAGTGCCCTCAAAGCGAACTTTATAGAGCGTCATCAACAACTAGCGCTAGCTGTCTGAGAACGATAAAGATTGAGTTCGTTGCCGGGAGGGTATGTTCAATAATGATTAATTCACTGAGTAGTCATCAGTCAACGCCTGCTGATCGCTCAGGCTGTGTGAAAACCATTTTGGTCGCCTCCACTGCGGAAAACAGTGCTGGAAACTGCGCTCATACGTGAACTTGGCTCAGCTAACCTGTCGATTAATTCCAGATTTTGCGTAGAAGCGCGCACTTCAGTTTTAATTCAGAGTTTTCACACAGCCTGCGCTCAAAGCGGCCCCAGCCCCAGGAAGCCATCACTCGAAAACCTGCCCCCAACCTCAACAATCACCCTCACTCAATAAACTGGCAAAAACGCAAAAGATAGCCATCCGGATCCTGAACAAGAAACTCTCTCTGGCAAGCCTCAGTTTTTCCAATCCGATAGGTGTTTTCACTCAAATCCCGATACAGCGGCACGCCATGTTTCCTCACCCGCGTCAGCACACACTTAATATCGTCCACCTCAATCTGGAAATTTACGCCGCGCCCCAGCGGTTTGACGAGTTCAGCAGTATTCCAGCCTTCGGTGTGATACTGCTCAAGCATCAGCTGTGCTTCGCCGAGGTTGATGTAAGCAAATTCGGGATCGCTTCGTCTGACCATAATCTGGAATTCCAAAACTTCAGTATAAAAATACAGTGAGGCAGTAAAGTCCGTTACGGTGAGTTCGGGAACCATTCGGTTCCAGTAGGGTTCATGCTGAACAGTCATTGTTTCTTACCTATAAACTGTAATATCTAACCGCAAATGGTCGGATGAAGGGTGCAAAGCCAGACCATGCGATAAAGGTCATGTTCATCTATTGAGTTGAAGCCAGGAAGCAACCACCCCCTGGAAAGGGAGTGGTCAAAAACACATGCTAACGGAGGTCGTTCAGTGAGTGCAACGATGCAACGTGAGTTTATGCGGTGGTATTGATGTTGCGGCCAACAGCGGGATTTGCCGGCAGTTGCGGAATCGAATTAAGAATTCCCGCTGCCATAGACTGCTGATTATCCAGGGTCTTTTTCAGTACCATGGTGCTCACCTTACTGCTGAGGTCCATGTTAGACAGACCGATAGCCAGTGAAGTAATCTGTGATACATCCATCTTGCTCTCCTTTAAAACGACTAATGGGGGGCTGAAACGGCTTTGAGAAAGCCTGATACGTCTATCGGCACCGCCGGGCAAAGCTTCAATGCGTTCTGTGCACCTCACCGATGGCAGCCTGCCTGAGTAGGCCATTGTCTGGCAGAGCGGTTATTTCGCCTGCGGCTGCCAGGTACCTACATCCTGGGCATCAATCGCTTTCGGCAGCAACTTCGCCTGATAAAACGCATCCGCAATCTTTTGCTGCTCAGCCAGATCGCTCTTCTTCACCGGCTCGATCTGATAACTGCGTTGCTGATTGGCCTGTTCCACCGTCGCCAACGGCAAATTACCCCACAGCGGAGAGAGAATCTTTGCGGCATCTGTCGGATGTGCTTTCAGCCATTGTGCTTCCTGATCCAGCGTCTTATACACAATGCCCAACACCTCAGGATGCTTCTGCGCGTAAGGCGTCGACACCAGATAGTAGCGCTGATAACTGGCGAGACCTTTGCCGCTCACCAGCACGCGAGTGTGCTGTTCCACTTTGGAACTGGTCACAAAGGGTTCCCATGTCACCCATGCATCGACGCTGCCGTGTTCCAGCGCGGCACGCCCATCTGCAGGCGTCAACCATGCAGGTGTGACATCGCTGAATTTTAGTCCCGCCTTTTGCAACGCGGCGATCAGCAGATAATGGCTGCCAGCCGCTTTGGTGACGGCAATCTTTTTACCCTTTAAATCCTGCAGTGATTTGATGCTGGAGTTGGCCGGAACCAGAATGGCCTGAGCTTCTGGAGAGGGCGTCTCGCGTGCGTAATACGTGAGGTCCGCACCTGCCGCTTGCGCGAACACCGGCACGGTATCGGCCACGTCAGCAGACAGGTCAACGTTGTTGAGATTCAGCGCCTCCAGCAGCGGCAAACCGCTGGTGAACTCGTGCCATGTCACTTTGATACCGCGATCGGCGAGGGCCTTATCCAGGTCGCCACGCTGCTTAATGAGTGTCAGCAAGGTAGAGGATTTTTGATAGCCGATGCGAAGTGTCTCCTCGGCGCTGGCGTTGGCAAGCAGTGAGAAGAAAAGCAGTGAAGCGAGAATTGTCTTTGTCGTTTTGTGCATGTGAGTCCCTGAAGGTGTTATCAATTTTCAAAAATGATAAAGCCGCTCACGAGGCAATCAAAACCGCAAGTTCGCATAAGTTCTGCACATTTACAGCTATTAAAGCTGCGCGGTCATCGCCCGCAAATGCGTCCGCAACACGCCATGTAGCGCCCGAATGGCGGGAGAGAACTGCTTGCGATGCGGGCAGATTAAATGCAGCGGCGTACTTTCACCGGGGATTTCAGGCAGCACCCGTTCCAGGCGGTGCTGCTGAATATCCTCACAGACATCAATCCAGGATTTATACGCGATGCCCATGCCATTGATAGCCCAACGCCGCGCCACTTCGGCGTCATCACACAGCAAGCGACTTTTGACGGTGATTTGTCGGCGCATACCTTCCTGCGGGAAGGTCCACTTGTCGTAGACGTGGCCACCCATCACAAAGGGCAGACAGTGATGTTGTGCTAAATCTTCCAGCTGTTGCGGGCGCCCATGTTGGTCGAGATAGGCTGGTGAAGCCACCATGATGCGGCGATTGTCCTCGGCGAGCGGTAATGCCACATAACTGCTGTCTTCCAGTTTGCCGTAGCGAATGGCGATATCTACCGGATCGCGAAACACATCACTGATTTGATCGGATAACGATAACCGAACCGATAAGGCAGGGTGTTCACAGCAAAACTCGGTGATCAGCGGCAAGAGAATGTTGCGACCAATATCGGAAGGCATCGCGATTTTAAGCTCGCCGCTCAGCGCGTCTTCATGACTTTGCAGGCTGTCGGCGCCCGCTTGCACCAGGTTGAGCATCTCCTGCGCGTACGGCAGATACTTTTCACCTTCTGCGGTCAAACGCAGACTTCGTGTGGATCGTGCAAACAGGCGGCGATCCAGTTCTCGCTCCAGTCGCTGAATCGCGGCGCTCACTTGTCCCGGCAGCAAATTCACTTCACGGGCCGCGCGCGAAAAGCTGCCCAGTGCCGCCGATCGCACAAACAGCGTGACATCTTCCAGTCGGATCATTTCTTTACTCATCGTCAAAACACGCAGGGATTTTCACTCTAAGAGTGAAAGTGTTGCTGTGCAATCGGCATTTTTCCTCAACGCGCTGGCCGCTATGCTGACTTCAACTTACCTAACACCCTGATGAATTGAGGAACGGCTGGATGAAAGCAATTGTTTATAGCCAAAATGGTTTACCGATTTCCGATGAAAATGCGTTGTATGAACTGGATGTTGCCCAACCTCAGCCGGGCGCGCGCGATTTGCTGGTGAAGATCCACGCGATTGCCGTCAACCCGGTGGACACCAAAGTCCGTAATGGTGCGCCAACGGATAAACCGCGCATTCTGGGTTGGGATGCCGTCGGCGTGGTGGAAGCGGTGGGCGAGGCGGTTACGCTGTTCCAGCCGGGCGATGAAGTGTTTTACGCGGGCGATATTACGCGTGCTGGCAGTTATGCCGAGTATGGGCTGGTGGATGAACGCATTGCCGGGCATAAACCGCGTACCCTCAGTGATGCCGATGCCGCTGCATTACCCCTGACGTCGCTGACCGCATGGGAACTGCTGTTTGACCGTCTGGAAGTGCAGGCAGAAGACAATGCGGCTTTACTGATTATCGGTGCCGGGGGTGGCGTGGGATCGATTCTGACGCAGCTGGCGCGCAAACTGACCAACCTCACGGTGATTGGTACGGCTTCGCGTCCAGAAACCGCAGACTGGGTGCGTTCACTGGGTGCGCATCATGTGGTGAATCACCAGCAGCCGTTAGGTGAACAGCTGGCGGCGATTGGCTATCCACAGGTGCGTTATGTGGCATCACTGACGCACACTGATAGCTATTATGCACAGTTGGTAGACGTGCTGGCCCCGCAGGGAAAACTGGCACTGATCGATGATCCGGAAACGCTGGACGTGGTGCCGCTGAAACGCAAAGCCATCTCGCTACACTGGGAGCTGATGTTTACCCGCTCACTGTTCCAGACCAGCGACATGCAGCGTCAGCACGACATCTTGCAGCGCGTAAGCCAACTGATCGATGACCAGACGCTGAAAACGACCGCAGGTGAACATCATGGCACCATCAACGCGGCGAATCTGCGTAAAGCCCATGCGCTGATCGAAAGCGGTCGCGCGCGCGGAAAAATCGTGCTGAGCGGCTTTTAACTCTTTGAAACACAATTCGTTAACCGCTGTATAAGCGCGGCGGGTAAGGTATGGCCAATTTGTCACTTATCCCTTCAGGAGAACACCATGACACTTAATGACGCAGTGGCTCGTCGCCACACCGTAAAAGCCTTTGCCAGTGGTAAAAGCTTGCCGCAGGAAGAGATCGAAACGCTGCTCAATGTGCTGCGCAACAGCCCGTCTTCCGTCAACTCTCAGCCGTGGCATTTTGTGGTGGCTTCCACGCCGGAAGGACGTGAGCAGATAGCACAATCCACCACCGGTGCGTTTGTCTATAACGGCCCGAAAGTGCTCAATGCTTCCCATGTGATCGCGCTGTGCATGCGCACCGATCTGGATGACGCACATCTGCAAAATGTGCTGGCGCAGGAAGAGCAGGATGGCCGTTTTGCCAAACCCGAAGGTAAAGCCGGTCAGGATAAGAGCCGTCGTGGCTATGTCGATATGCACCGTTATGAGCAGCGTGATATCCCACAGTGGATGGAAAAACAGGTTTACCTGGCGCTCGGTGGTTTGTTGTTGGGTGCCGCGATGTTAGGGATTGATGCGACGCCGATGGAAGGTTTTGATCAACGTGCGCTGGATCAGGCGTTAGGCTTGCGTGAGAAAGGCTTTACCAGCGTGGTACTGGTATCGTTGGGTTATCGCAGTGACGAAGATTTCAATGCGGCGTTGCCAAAATCACGCTTACCGCGTGAAGAGATTTTCACCTTTATTTAAGCTGTTGCGGCGCAAGGCTCGTTACTTGAGGCCATATAGCAAAGGCTGTCACGGTTAAAAGTGGCAGCTTTTTGTTTGGCTGAAAATACCGAAGTACATGTAGACCCCTTCTGCTGCTGCCGGGCAAACATCGCACCATTCAGATTTAACGTGGAAACAGCAAACTAAACCGGTTGACGCCGTTTTCACTGCTCACCGCACAACTGCCGTGATGCAAGCGCATGATGCTGCGTACAATCGACAACCCCAGCCCGCTGCTGCTTTGATGGCGTGATGCATCGGCGCGCCAAAAGCGATCAAACATTCTTGCCTGCTGCTCGACACTGAGGGGCGCACCGTCATTCTCCACCACCAATTCGATTCCCTGATCGCGCTCCGCACTTAGCACGCGAATGGTTGATTCTCGCTCGCCATAGCGCAAGGCATTCGCCATGAGATTCGCCAGTGCACGCTGCAACAGCTGCGGAGCGGCGCGTAATTCTCCCTGCATGCGCATCTCCAACCGCATCGCATGCTCTTCGGCCATGCCATCAAAATAGTCCTGCAATTTCTCGCCCAGCTGTGCCAAATCGATAAGCTGCCAATCCATCGACTGGCTGGCGTCTTCCGCTTTAGCGAGGAACAGCATGTTATCGATCATCTTCGCCAATCGCTCCAACTCCTCATAGTTGGAACCCAGCAACGCCTGATAATCGCCCACGCTGCGCGGCTGACTGAGCGCCACTTCGGTCTGGCCGATCAAGGTACCAATCGGTGTACGCAGATCGTGCGCCATATCTGCCGAAACCTGGCTGAGTTGTTGATAGCCCATTTCCAGGCGACTGAGCATCTGGTTGAAGGCGGCGACCAGCGGTTGCAGTTCAGTCGGCGCATCGCTGAATTGGATGCGGTGTGATAAACGTCGCACATCGATAGCATCGGTTTCTGCTGCCAGCCGACGTAATGGCGACAAGCCGCGCCGAACCAGCCAGATACTTAATGCTGCGACCAGCAGCGCAGCCAATGCGGTCGATACAATGATCTGGTCGCGATAGCTATTTAGCGTTTGGGTACGATCGCTCATCAGGCGGCCAGTCATGATCTCAATTTGCCCGTTGCCATCACGCGTGGGGGCTAAAGCGGCGGCAGAAATAAAAGGCGTGCCGTCCTCTGCTTGCTGGTGATGTACAGAGGCCAGGCTCAGTGGCTGATCGACGGGCACGGGCGCGATGTCCGGCAGGGGGCGTGCGCCGGGATTGACCACAATCAGTGGGGCTTGACCGGGAAAGCGCAGCACCAGCAAGGATTCTGTGTTGCCCAGCATATTGGCAAACAAGCGCGGTTTTTGCTGTATTAGCGTAATGGCGTCTTCATCGCGCAGCAACGTACGTATCTGGTCAATGCGCGTCAGCAGGGCCGCGTCATCGCGGACACCAATCTGCTTCGCCAGCGACTGATACAGCGCAAAGCCGCTCAGGGCAAAAATCACGATCACCGTGATGCTGAGCAGCATGGATAAGCGGGTGGCGAGCGAAAGTTTCGTCATGCTTCAGCTTCGCAGCGATACCCAACTCCGTGCACGGTGTGAATCAGCGGTTGGGCAAAGGGACCATCGATTTTCTGGCGCAGGCGTTTTACTGCCACGTCTACCACGTTGGTGTCGCTATCAAAATTCATATCCCATACGCGGGAGGCGATCACGGTGCGCGTCAGCACTTCGCCGGGATGCAGCATAAACAGATGCAGCAGGTTGAACTCTTTATTGGTGAGGTCGATGCGTTGACCCGCGCGCTCAACCCGGCGTTTAAGGATATCGAGTTGCAAATCGGCAAGGATCAAGAGATCGGGCAATTTCTGTTGGCCGCCGCGTCTTAACTGGGTGCGTACGCGCGCCAGCAGTTCAGCAAACGAGAAGGGCTTCACCAGGTAATCATCCGCTCCCAGTTCCAGCCCTTTGATGCGATCTTCCAGCGTGCCCTTAGCAGTGAGGAAAATGACCGGCGTATGGATCTGTTTATCCAGCGCGGCCATCACCTCCCAGCCGCTCATGCCGGGCATCATCACATCGAGTAAAATCAGATCGTAATGATGCTCCTGGGCAAAGAACAAACCATCTTGTCCGTTTTCCGCCACATCCACGATAAATCCCGCTTCGGTTAATCCTTTGCGCATGTAATCGCGCGCTTTGGCTTCATCTTCAATCACCAAAATTTTCATGCGCATCTCCGGGCGGGATGAGGGGGTTAGGGTTGTGCCTGCTGAGCAGCCTGTTCAATCAGTTTCGCGACCTCATCAGGATGAGATTCATACACCGAGTGACTGGCGCCGGCGACTTCAACGGTGTGGCTGTGCGCGCGTTTGGCGTACATCCGCTCCAGATCAGGGTTTATGATTTTGTCAGCTTTCGCCACCATGTACCAGCTAGGCTTGGTCTTCCACGCCGGGTCTGGAATATTGGCGGTGAATACAGCGGCGTTGGTTGGCATCTGCGCGTGGGCTTCAAAATCCGCCTGGGCCGCCGGTAAATCCGCGGCGAAATCGCTGTGATAATTTTCTGGCGCGATGGTCAGATAGCCATCAGTCGATTTAGCAAACGGATGCGCGCTGTTCGGGAATTTCTTGCCGTTGATCGCTTCGGTTTCACCATTGTCCAGTGCGTGAGCGGCGATATACACCAGACCTACCACTTTGCTGTCGTTTCCGGCTTCGGTAATGATCGCGCCGCCATAGCTGTGGCCGACCAGAATCACTGGCCCGTTCTGCTGATCGATGATGCGGCTTGTGGCGGTGACATCTTCCGGGAAACCGGTCAGCGGTTCCTGTACCAGCGTCACTTTATAGCCATCATGTGTCAGGCGGTCATACACCGGACGCCATCCTGCACCCCCCACAAATGCACCGTGTACTAACACAATATTCTTCACCGGCTGCGCTTTGGCGTGTGCCGCGCCGCCTGCCATCGCCAATAAAATGCCCGCCGCTAACGTCAGTTTTTTCAGTTTCATGTTTGTGCTCCAGATAAGGAAGGTTCGGGCACAGGATATGAAAACGGCTCTGACAGCAGGGTGAGTGAGTTATGACAAAAGAATGACAGGGGTTTTAACTTGGTCGAACACTGGATTTCGTGAACGTGCTCGCAAATTGCAACGATGCTGTCTTGCTAAACAAATTGGCTTGTGTAATTTATGCCATAACTTCACAAATAATCGTGAAGAAGGAAAGTACATTACAACTTGTCACTGAAGGATCCTTCCTCATGTCAGAATTAAAGTTTGCTACACGTTTGAACTCTTTCGCCTCTGGGGCGCACCTATACTGGCCTAACATCCAGGGAAAACCTTCTGTATTACAAATGATTGCTCGTGCCGGAAAGGTCAATGGTCTGACACATCTGGATCTTAACTATCCGCAGCATATGACCAGCGACATCCCCACCATGCGTCAGGCAATTGCGGATGCGGGTCTGGCGGTCAACGGCATGCAGATGCGCTGGGATGCTCCCCAATTCAAAATTGGTGCTTTTACTAACCCAGACGCCAAAATTCGTCGCGAAGCCATTGAATTAACTAAGCGCGGTATTGACGCGGGCCGCGAGTTTGGCTCAAGCCTAATGACCTTGTGGATGGGTCAGGACGGTTTCGATTATTGCTTCCAGGCCGACTATAAAAAGATGTGGGAAGACGCAGTCAGCGCGGTGAGAGAAGTGGCTGAATATGCGCCCGAAATCGACGTCAGCATTGAATACAAACCGAATGAGCCACGTGCTTACAGCATCTTCCCTAATGCCACCACCTGCTTGCTGGCCGTGGAAGAAGCAGGGTGCGCCAATCTCGGCATCACGCTGGATTTTGCCCACGTGCTGTTTGCCAATGAAGTGCCTGCGTTTGCGGCTGCCATGGTGGCACGTCGTTCACGCTTGTTAGGACTGGACCTGAATGATGGCTGGGGCAAGCGCGATGATGGTTTGATGGCGGGCTCAGTGAATCCACGCGCCACGCTGGAATTCTTGTGGCAGATGCAGCGGGATGGCTATCAGGGGGCTTACTACTTCGACACCTTCCCGGATGCCAGCGGCCTCGACCCAATCCGTGAAGCGGAAATTAACATTGTTACTGTGAAGCGACTGCTGAAGTTGAGTGAAAAACTCAACAATAACCCAGCATTGGAAGAAGCAATCAGCCGTCAGGATGCGGTGGCCTCACAACAAATTGTGAATGACATCATGCTTGCACAATAAGCAAGCAAATAACCCTGCACCTCAAATAAAACGATAAAAAGGCTACCACCATGAAAAAGCTCTTACTCTCTGTACTGACCTCCGCATTGCTGTGCTCCAGCGTGCACGCTGCTAACTTGGCTCCCCTGAAATCTGACTCAGAACCTGATCGCACGGACTGGACGCAGCTGGAAAGCAAATACGGCCCGATGCCCAAAGTCGACAGCAAGCTAAAAATTGGTGGCGTATCGAAAACGCTGACCAATGAGTACTGGCGTTCACTCGGCGAGGGCTATCAAAACGTAGCGAAGAAGTATGGTTTCACCGTCGCTTACCAGGCTGCCGCCAATGAAGATGATCAAATGGGCCAGCTGTCCATCGCTGAAACCCTCATTGCGCAGGGCTTTAATGGCTTACTGGTGTCACCTCAGACAGATATTAACCTTGAGCCGGCATTGGAAAGCGCCAGCAGCAAAGGCATTCCAGTGGTGAACGTCAACGATGCCGTGGTGCCAAGCGCCCAGTACTATGTTGGTAACGTGCAGAAAGACAACGGCGTGCGCGTCGCCAAATGGTTTATTCAGCACTATCCGCAGGGCGGCAAAGTGGCGGTGATTGAAGGCCAGCCGGGCGTGTACGCGGCCGGACAGCGCACCGCAGGCTTTAAAGAGACGTTGCAGGCGAATGGCAAGTTCAACATTGTCGCCAGCGTGCCAGCGAACTGGAGTCGCGAGCAGGCCTTTAACGCCGCATCGACTATTCTGCAGCAACATCCGGATCTGATTGGTTTCTACGCCAACAACGACACCATGGCGCTGGGCGTGGTGGAAGCGGTACGTTCGCTAAATAAAGCCAAACAAACCGCAGTATTTGGTACCGATGGTATTTCTGATGCCTATGCTTCGATTAAGCGCGGTGAACTGACCGGCACGGTCGATAGCTTCCCGATCCTGACCGGGGAAGTGGCCATGGAAGTGATGCTGCGTCTTGTGAATGGGCAGAAACTGTCGCGTGTGATTGCGACGCCACAGGCGCTGATCACCAAAGAGAATGCCGATGCCTTCTCTACCAAAGACAACGACAAATTGCGCCAGTTGCTGGCTCAGCAGTAATACAGGCGGAGAGCGTATGGAACAGTATCGCTTAATGATGCGCGGCATCAATAAAACCTACGGTAGCGCCATCGCGCTACAGGATGTGGACTTTATGGTGCGACCGGGCGAAGTGCACGCGCTGATCGGTGAGAATGGGGCAGGCAAATCCACGCTGCTGAACATTCTCTCTGGCGTGCGCCCGGCGGATATTGGTGACATCCACGTCAACGGCGAGTTAGTGCAGATGAAAAATCCGCTCAGTGCGCGCCATGCGGGCATTGCGATGATTCATCAGGAGTTGCAGCATGTTCCTGAGCTCTCTGTTGCCCAGAATATGTTTCTGGGGCGCCCCATGACCACCCTGAACGGTTTGTTTGTTGATAAACGCGCTCAGCTGGCACGTGCTACACATATCCTGAAGCAGCTTGATCCCAGCATTAATCCCGCTGAGCCGATCAAGAATCTAAAGGTATCGCAGCAGCAGATTGTGGAAATTGCGCGTGCACTGCTGGACGAGGCAAAAATCATCGCCATGGATGAGCCAACATCCAGCCTGACGCCGCGTGAATTTGAGCGTCTGGCGGAGTTGATAGCAGATTTGAAATCCACCGGCGTCTCACTGATTTACGTATCACATAAGATGAATGAAATCTTCCAGGTCTGCGATCGCGCCACCATCATGCGCGATGGTCGTCAGGTCGGGGTGGTGAACATCTGCGATGAAACTGAAGAGAGCATCGTCGCGAAGATGGTAGGGCGCAAAATCGATAAGCAAGCGCACCAATCCTGGGCCACCGATCGTGAGGTGCTACAGGTTGAGAATGTGACGCGCGGAACGGAAATCAAACCGGCCAGTTTCAGCGTTTGCGCCGGGGAAGTGTTGGGCGTGGCGGGTCTGGTGGGTGCAGGCCGTACCGAATTACTTAAACTGATTGCCGGTATCGACAAACGTAGTGCGGGTGAAGTGCGCGTTAATGGTCAGTCAGTGCGCAATCACAACGTCAGCGCGGCAATTCGTGCCGGTATTGGTCTGGTGCCGGAAGATCGTAAGAAAGAGGGCATCATCAAAGCGCGTGCGGTGAAAGTGAATATGGCGCTGCCGTCGATGCGCAACTTCACGCTCGCGGGCGTCATTCGTAAAGTGAAACTGGACACGGTGGCGCAACAGGTGATGTCAGACTTAAAACTGCGTCCGCTTAATATCGAAAAACCGATTGGCACGCTGAGTGGCGGTAATCAGCAGAAAGTGATTATTGGGCGCTGGGTGGCAGCGGATGCTGAAGTGTTTTTATTTGATGAGCCAACCCGGGGAATTGATATTGGGGCCAAAGCTGAAATATATAATCTCATTGAGAAACTGGCCCAGCAAGGCAAAGCGATTGTCGTCGTTTCGTCAGAGATGACAGAAATTTTACGTGTTTCCGACCGTGTGCTGGTGATGCGCGAGGGAAAAATTACGCGTGAATTAACAGGTGATGACATTACCGAAGAGAATATCGCACGCTTTGCCATAAAAGACATTAAAGAAGCCGTCTAGCACTTAATCTGCACTCCATAAATAGGCATAACTATGATGACGCAAACAAACACACAGCCAGCGGCTGCGCCGTCGGCAAAATTTAAATTCAATCTCCGCGATGCCGGTACGTTAATCGGGCTGTTAATTATCGTGGTGACATTTTCATTTTTGTCACCGGTATTTTTTACCGTGCCAAACTTGTTGAATATTTTACAACAATCTTCCATCAATGCGCTGATTGCATTGGGGATGACGCTAGTGATTATTTCCGGCGGTATTGATTTATCCGTTGGGCCGACCGCTGCGCTCTCTGCGGTATTGGGCGCTACCCTGATGGTGGCCGGTGTGCCGGTGCCGGTAGCGATTCTTGCCACACTTGGTATCGGTGCGTTGTGCGGGGTGTTCAGCGGGATGCTGGTGGCCTATGCAGGACTGCAACCGTTTATCGTCACGCTGGGAGGACTTTCGCTGTTCCGCGCCATCGCGCTGATTTATACCGGCGGTAATCCGGTGTTTGGCATCCCGATGGAGTTTCGCAGCATTATTAACAGTGATGTGTTCGGTATTCCAACCCCGATCATCATTGTTGCGGTGATTGCGCTGGCGCTGTGGCTGGTGATGAATAAAACGCCGTTGGGTGAATATATTTTGGCGGTGGGCGGTAATGAAGAAGCAGCTCGTGTGGCTGGCGTACCAGTTAAACGCACCAAAGTGACGGTGTTCATTATCTCAGGCACCTTAGCGTCACTGGCATCGCTCATTCTGATTGGGCGGTTAGGCGCGGCTGAGCCGACTATCGGCAATTTATGGGAACTGGACGCAATTGCCGCCGCGGCGATTGGTGGTGCCTCACTGATGGGCGGAAAAGGCAGTATTGTCGGCACCATCATCGGCGCCATCATTCTTGGTGCGTTACGTAATGGCTTGACTCTGCTGAATATTCAGGCCTTTTATCAATTGCTTGCTACTGGCCTAATCATTATCATAGCGATGTTGATTGACCGGGCGACAAGAGGCAGGTAATGAAGCAAGATCCGCGAGCCATTGGCGCTCAAATACGTATGCGACTACCGCAACTCACGCCGCTGGAGCGGCGTGTTGCCGAAGCCATCATCGCCAGAACCGACATTAATGAACAGACCTCGCTGCAAGAAATTGCCGAAGAGAATAATGTTTCCCAGGCGATGATTGTGAAAATCACTAAGAAGCTCAATTTTACCGGCTTCCGTAATTTTCGCACTGGACTGATTTATTATAATCAATCTGAAGTGGCGGGTTTGCATGCGGAAATTGAGCCGGACGACTCATCGGAACAATTACTGGCCAAAGTATTCAGAACTTCAATTCAGGCGATTGAAGAGTCATTATCGATTCTTGATATTTCTGAGTTTAATCGTGCTGCCGATATTTTATTTAAAGCGCGCCACATCGATCTGTATGCTGTTGGTGGTTCCGCCACGGTGGCACGGGATTTATCGCACAAGCTGCTAAAGATTGGGATTAAGTCCACGCCTTACGACGATGCGCATATTATGCTGATGTCTGCAGCCGTGTTATCGGATGATGATGTGGTGATTGCAATCAGTCATTCAGGTGCGACGCGAGCAGTAAACGATCCCATTAAACTGGCGGCACGAAATGGCGCAAAGATTATCGTTATTACCAATTATGCCGAGTCGCCTATTGCGCGTAATGCGCATGTGGTATTGACATCAACCTCTCAGGGATCGCATCTGCTTGGGGAAAATGCGGCTGCACGTATCGCGCAATTAAATATTCTCGATGCGCTGTTTGTGGCAATCGCCAAAAAAGATTTAAAGTTGGCGGAAAAAAATCTGATGAAAACCCAGCGTGCGGTTCAGGATCTGCGGGACTTTTAGACATGAACAAAATTATCGTCGCCGGTAGCCTGCATTACGACATTATGCTGGCGGCCCACCATCGCCCGGAAAAGGGCGAAACCGTCATGGGCAGCGGCTGTAGCTATAAATTTGGCGGTAAAGGGGGCAACCAGGCGGTAGCGGCAGCTCGCGCAGGTGCCGCGGTGCACTTTATTGGCGCGGTAGGTGCCGATGTGCAGGGCGAGTTTCTGCTTACAGCGCTGCGTGATGCAGGCGTTAACACCGATGCAGTAGCGATTTTGCCGGATATGCCTTCAGGAATGAGCGTGGCAATCAGTGATGCGGAAGGCGATTACGGAGCCGTGGTGGTGTCCAACGCGAATCTGCATATCGATGTGGCTAAGCTACCTGATTCGCTGTGGCAGAGTGCTGGCTTGCTGGTGTTACAAAATGAAGTGCCCGCCAGCGTGAACCTGCAACTGGCGCAGCAGGCCCGGCAAAAGGGGATTGCGGTGTGTATCAATGCCGCACCAGCGCGAGAAATTGAACCGGCGCTGGCATCCTGCATTGATCTGCTGATTGTGAATGCGGTAGAAGCGCGCGACATGTGCCAGATCGAGGTTACTGATTTGACCTCTGCAGAACGGGCGGCACAAAAACTGGCGGAAGATTTCGCGCAGGTGATTGTGACGGCGGGTGAGCACGGTCTGGCGGTGTGTCAGTCGGGTGAGCCGGTACAGAGCCTCTCCGCCATCCCGGTGAAGCTGATCAGCTCCCATGGCGCAGGCGACTGTTTTGTCGGTGTGCTGAGCCAGGCACTGATGTGCGGCTCCTCCCTGCTTGCGGCGGCAGAGAAAGCGAATCAGGCAGCCGCAGAACACGTTTCTCGTCCTGCCATCGCCTAACAACTCACCTCACATCTCCGGCATTAAGATTCTCTTACTGCCGGAGATAAAATCACTTAACTCCTTCTGTTTAATAAGAATTCCCTCTGTATTATTTCCGTTATTTTAGTGGTGGTAATGTTTGCGCCATGTTATTAACTCTGCATGCCGTCGTGAATTTACCTGCCTGCTGGAGATAACAATGAATAAAAGTTTGTCCTTCGTATTACTGCTTTCACTGGGCGCTTTCAGCACCTTATCGTTTGCTGAGCAGACGTTGCGTTTTGGTGTGGATCCGACTTTCCCACCGTTTGAATCCAAGGCCAGCGATGGCTCGCTCAAAGGATTTGATATCGATTTGGGTAACGCCATTTGTGCTCAGGCAAAAGTAAAATGCCAGTGGGTGCAGATTGGCTTTGATGGCAGCATCCCGGCGCTGCAGGCGAAGAAGTTCGATGCCATTCTGTCGGCGATGTCGATGACCGAAAAACGTCGCGAGCAGGTTGATTTCAGCAACATGCTGTACATCACTCCAAGCGCACTGTTGACGCCGAAAAGCAGCACACTGACCGAAGATATCAGCACGCTGCGCGGCAAGAACATCGGCGTCGCACAAGGCACCATCCAGGAAACTTACGCCAAAGCGAAATGGGCTGCGCAGGGCGTGAATGTGGTTTCCTATCCGAATCAGATGGAGATCTATCCCGATCTGGTGGCGGGGAGGCTGGATGGCACACTGGCAAATGCGGTGTCAGCGGATCAGGGTTTTCTGAATACGCCGGAAGGCAAAGATTACGTCATCAAAGCGACACTGGTGGATAAAGAACTGCTGGGCAATGGCGTGGGAATTGGTCTGCGCAAAGGCGATACCGTGCATCTGAAGCTGATCAATGATGCGCTGGCCGAACTGCATAGCAACGGCACTTACGATCAGCTCGCGAAGAAATATTTCAAGTTCAAGGTCTATCCATAAGCGCCATTATTTACAGGAAACAGCATGTCAGAATTGCCGCATTACCCGTCCCAACGTGCCCGTTTCCTCGCGGCAGTCGAGCGCCAGCACGGCGCTCTGACTTCGTATCCGCATCCGCTGCCGGGCCCACAAGGTGAAACGCTTTATACTGATGTCGCCGTCATTGGCGATCCCGCAGCCAGCAAACTGATGCTGATCATCTCTGGCACGCACGGAGTGGAAGGCTATTACGGTTCGGACAGCCAGATCGAGTGGCTTAATCGCTTTAGCCTCACGGCCTTACCCGAAGACACCGCGATTGTACTGCTACACTTGTTGAACCCCTGGGGCGCAGCCCATTTGCGGCGCGTCAACGAAGACAACATCGATATTAATCGCAATTTCATCGATTTCGCTCAGCCCGCGCCCGCCAATCTGGAATACCCGTCCTGGCATAACATTTACCACGGCGATCGGACGCAAGCTGATGAGCGATTAACCGAAACCCTTAACGGCGCAGGCTGGCTGGCGATGAAGCGGGTGGTCGAAGCCGGGCAATACCAATTTGCGGACGGCTTCTTCTTCGGTGGGCAGCAGCCAAGCTGGTCTTATCACACCATGCAAACCATCATCGCGGAACATTTGTCGCAGGCGAAAACCATCCTGAGTTTCGATTTGCATACCGGTGCCGGGGCCTGGGGCCACCCTATGCTGCTCTCCATCGCTGAACAACAGGTCACTGCGCATCAGTGGGGGAAATCGCTGTATGGCGAGTGGTTGACGCTACTGTTTACGGGGGCGGGTCGTGACAGCGTCACAGGCGTGACCGCCACTGCAACGGGCTATCTGTCGCAGTTCCTGCTGGAGTCGCTGCCGCAGACGCACATCTTACCGCTGGTGGTGGAATGCGGGACTTATCCCGGCGAAGAGATGCACCGTCGCGTGCGAGACGATCATTGGCTGCATTTGCAGGGCGATCCGGCCAGTGAGGCGGGGCGTGCACTCAAGCAACAGCTGGTGGAAGGCTTCTGGCCAGCAGACCGCGACTGGCGCGATCTGGTGGCGTTTCGTACTCAGCAGATTTTTGTCCGCGGCTGGCAAGGTTTGTTAAACGCCGATCACAAGCGACCATAGAATGTCATGCGCGCCGTTTCCGACAGGGCGATGCCAGGTTGCGTGTTGTACGCCAGCACTGCCAGCATGCGGGTGATGTCACCTTCGGTTGGCGTCACGCGATGCAGTGAATTTCGACCACGGAACAGCACCAAATCACCCGCTTCAATCGCCAGCGCGTCCACCGGCTGGCGCTGATCCAATACCGCGGCAACGCCGTCAAAGTTCATCTCCCCGGCATCGGCATCGCGCAGATCTTTCACATACTGGAATACACCGCCCGCACGAGGTTTCTGCACCAGCAGGGTGATGGCAAAAGAAGAGTTATCAAAGTGCCAACCGAGTTCCTGACCATCGGGGGCGTAATGCAAATTGATGGAAGAGAGCGGATCGGCATAAGGATAGAGCGCGGTTTCACCCAGCACATCACACAGGAAGCTTTTGAACAGTTCGTCGTTATACAGCTGGCGCAGCGGCGATTCAGCGGCGATCACGTCGTCGGTAATACAGCCTTTGGTGCTGATGACATCACGATTGCGCGGATGGTCAGCGTCGTACGCTTCGTCTTTCTTCATCAGATAGACGTTATGTTTGCTGAGGGTGTGATACGCCAGATGGCGCTGAGCATCTCCTTCGGCAATGATGCTTTGCAGCGCGTTGGGTTGTAAAAACTGACGCAGGACCAGCGCGCCATGCTGGTTGAGCTGTTCACGGCACTCACGTCGCCAGTCGGCGTTGGCCAGCGGATGCAGATCGAAACGAATCAATGCAGACATAGCAACAGTTCTCATTGTGACAGGTGTGTTATCACAGTAACTCACTGATATGTTAGTGCGTAACGATATAAATTTAATGCCCTGCTAAGGAAACTTTAATGCCCGCACAGTCACCGCGTTTACCGAAAATCAGCGTTATCCAGTCATTTAAGGTGGCGGCGGAATTAGGCAGCCTGGCAAAAGCCGCCGCGCAACTGGCCCTGACGCCTGCGGCGGTGAGTCAGCAGATCCGCCAGCTGGAAGAACAGCTGGGCAGCGCGCTGTTTGTGCGCACGCAGAGTGGGGTCATGCTCACCGAAACCGGCAAGGAGTATCTGCGCTACGTCACGGAGGCCTTTGATATTTTGCATCTCGGGCAGCAAAACCTGCGTCATGTGGCGACGATGCCCAAGTTAACGCTCTATTCACTGCCCGCGCTGGCCTCAAAGTGGTTGCTGCCAAACATTGCGCAGTGGCGTATTCACTGCCCTGATATTGACCTATCGCTGCATGGTACCCATGCGCAGGTGGATTTTAATGCCACGCCAGCCGATTTTGTCATCTGTTTTGGTGAAGATCGCTACCCTCAGCTCGATAAGCAGCGTCTGTTTTTGGATGAGGTGGTGCCAGTGGTGAGTCCTGCGCTCCTACAGCAGTTTCCGTTAGACAACGTGTTGCAACAGGCGCCATTGATCCATCTTGATTGGGGTAACGAAGGGCGCTTTTTGCCTGACTGGCGCAGTTGGTATCAGGCGAAAGGGATGGCGGAACCCGCGTCACAGCCCGCATTAAGTTTTAATCTCACCTCTCTGGCGATTGATGCTGCGGTAGCCGGCGCGGGTTTGTTATTAGGGCAGAAAAGGCTTATCGCCGCAGAGCTGGCACGAGGCGATTTGGTTATGGTTGATGCGTTAAGCCTGCCGTTAAGTAAACCTTATTTTCTTGCATGGCCCCAGCGTTCGCGGAGCCAGCCGGGCAGCGAAGCGTTAATAAACTGGCTCGGACAGCTAGCAATTTAACAAACTGTTAACTGACTCAGCGTTGCACACCGTGGATTGCACTATGCTTATCCGCTTTGTGCGACGGATTGTAGACAGGGAGTTCAGTCAGTGACTTCAGATATGCATTTCTGGCTTACCACGCTGATTATAGCCATCACCATTTTGCTGTGGGCGAGTGCTCGCTTGCCCGAATATCTTACCGCGCTGCTGTTTTTTGCTGCTGCCACGTTATTCAACATCGCCCCCGCCAGCACCATCTTCAGCGGCTTTGCCTCTTCAGCCTTCTGGTTGGTATTGAGTGGTTTTGTGCTAGGCGCGGCGATCCGCAAAGTCGGGCTTGCTCAGCGCTGGGCTAACTATCTGGTGGTGCCGTTCAGCCAGAGCTGGCCGCGCATGGTGGTGGGGACGCTGGTGCTGACCTATCTGTTGGCGCTGGTGATGCCATCGAATATGGGACGTATTGCGCTGTTAATGCCTGTGGTGCTGGCGATGGGTGAGCGTGCAGGCATTAAAGCGGGAAGTCGCGGCAGCATTGGTCTGGCCTTAGCCGTGGGATTTGGCACTTTCCAGCTCTCCGCCAGCATCTTACCGGCTAACGTGCCTAACCTGGTGCTCAGCGGTGCTGCCGAAAACGCTTACCAGATCCATCTTCAGTGGCTGCCCTGGTGGCTGTTGCATATGCCGGTGGTGGGGATCGGCAAGGGAGTGGTGCTTGCCGCCTCGATTCTGTTTCTGTTTCGCGCACAACCTCAGCCTGTGCGCCATCGCGATCAACTTCAACCGCTCAGCCGTAGCGAATGGCGGCTGATGGGGCTGCTGGCAATCACCCTGTTGCTGTGGATGACGGACAGCCTGCACGGCTTGCCTGCCGCATGGGTTGGGCTGGCGGCGGCCTGTATTTGTCTGCTGCCGCGCATTGGCTTTCTTTCAGGAGATGATTTCGCCAGCGGGGTTAATTTCCGCACCTGTATCTATATCGCGGGTATTCTCGGGGTGGCGACAGTGGTGGTGGATTCAGGGCTTGGCCGACTGATCGCCAATCTGTTACTGAGTGTGCTGCCTCTGCAGGATCACGCTTCGTTCGGTAATTTCGCGGTGCTTAACTCGCTGGTCTCGCTGCTGAACTTTGTGCTAACCGCCAACGGCGTGCCAGCGATGGTGACGCCGATCGCGCAGGAGCTGGCAAACGCATCCGGCTTTTCTCTGATGAGCGTAGTGATGATGCAGGTATTTGCCTACGCGACGCCACTTTTGCCCTATCAGGCTTCGCCAGTGGTGGTGGCAATGGGGCTGGGCAACGTGCCAGCCAAAGCGGGCTTGCAGCTGTGCGTGCTGGTGTTTATCTTCAGCGTGCTGCTGCTGTTACCACTGGATTATCTCTGGTTCAGGCTGCTAGGCTATGCCTGACTTTCCCTCACACCCCGAGCACTGAGATTGCCGTCATGCCAGCCAATAATGATTGGGTCGATTTTCGTCGCGATGACGAAACCGGTATCGAAAGCGTCAACGCGCATTTTCGCGGACACGCCTACGATCCGCACGATCACGACGAATTATTGGTGGGCGTGACGCAGCAGGGCTTACAACGTTTCAACTGCCATCGCGCATTGCACACCAGCACGCCGGGCCGCGCCATATTGATTGAGCCGGGCGCGGTACATGACGGCCACGCGCCTAACGAAGAAGGTTTCACCTATACCATGCTCTATCTGCCGCAGCGTTGGGTGGCAGAGATGATGCAGCGACGCGGTCTGGGTGATATCTCCCACATTGAAGGGGCGTTCCGTCATACGCTGAATGATGATGCGCTGCTGGCCAGTGCCATCCAGCAGGCGTGGTTTTCAGTGCATCACAGTGAAGGGCGACTGGCGCGCGACCAGAGCCTCGATCATCTGATGACGATGCTGTCCCGCCATCTTGAAACCAGATCCAGTGCGCAATCAGGCGCAGCGACGCAGCAAATGCAGCGGTTACGCGATTACCTGCATGATTTTATGGCGCAGGATATCGGGCTGGATGAGCTGTCACGCCTGGCGGGCATCGATCGCTTTAAGCTGACGCGTCAGTTTAAGCAGGCGTTTGGTCAGTCACCGCATGCCTACCTGGTTCGACTGAGGTTGCGCAGCGCACGCGTGCTGCTGGCGCAGGGCATTGAGCCGGTGCAGGTTGCCGCACAGGTTGGTTTTGCCGATCAGAGTCATTTAGGGCGTTGGTTCCAACGCGCCTACCGCATGACACCGGCCTCCTATCAACGACAGTGCACAAACGTTCTATATCCCACCCCCGCGACTCTTAGATGATGCTGTTTTAGACCCCATCGGAGAGTAGTGACAGATGTTTGATACCAAAATCGCCCTGATTGTTCGTGATGATTTAGCCACCTGGCAGCGCCTGAATGTGGTGGCCTTTCTCGCCACCGGCATTGCTTCTGCCGCGCCTGACATGATGGGCGAACCCTACGTGGATGCGAAGGGGCGCCAATATGGCAATATGGCAGGCCAGCCGATGCTGGTGTTTGCGGGTGATGTCACGGGATTACAACGGGCTCATCGCCAGGGTTTGGAACGGGAGTTGACGGTGATCCCGTATGTGGAAGCGATGTTCGCCACCGGGCATGATGCCGCCAACCGCGAGGTATTTATGGCTGAAGATGCCGACAACCTGAACCTGGTCGGCATCGCGATTCGTGGGCCAAAGAAAGCAGTGGATAAGGCGATTAAAGGGCTGTCACTGCACGGATAAATGCGGTCGCCCCAAGCGGCGACGCTTTTATTTATTCAGCGATATGCGCAGCTCGATGGCTTCAGCTGCGCGCAGCAACAAATCTTCCCGACCTCGCAGCGCCAGCAATTCGACACCAATCGGCACCCCGTCATCACTCAGGCCAGCCGGAATCGAAATCGCTGGCGCGCCAGTCACCGCTGAAACCAGCGCATTGCTGCCTTCCTGCATCTCACCCTGTTTGACTGGGGGACTGCGCACCACCGGGTAGGCCAGCAGGTTAATGTTGTGCTGGTCGAACATCGCCACCAGCTGCTGATAAAGATCGCGCTGACGTTGCTGCACCTGAGCATAAGCTTCGCTAGCCGTACCTGGATGAACTGCGCGGGTCTTAAACACGGTTTCGAGCTGGGGATGATACAACCCGGACGCGGCGATCTCAGGCAAGGAATGGAACTGTGCCTGGGGTTTATCGGCTAAATACTCCGCCAGCGCTTCAGCAAATTCATAGCCGATGATATTGGCATCAGCCGCTAACGTCTCTAATTCTGGCCAGCTCAGTGCTGCGGGTGCGAACCCGGCGACGGCGGCTTGTACCGCCTGGTTAATCTCATCTTCATCGGCGGCGAATCCTTCCTGCCAGATACCGACCCGCAAGGCTTCTCCCTCAATAGCAAACGTCTTGCCGCTGAGTATTTCGCTGGCGATGCGCAGATCGGCCGTGCTGCGCACCAGCGGGCCGGGGATATCCTGACTGGGTGACAGCGGCACAATTCCGGCCGTGCTAAGCGCACCGCGCGTCATGCGTAAACCCAACAGACCATTGAACGCGGCGGGAATACGCACCGAACCTGCCGTGTCACTGCCGATGGCGAGCGGCACATAACCGGCGGCAACGGCAACCGCGGAACCGCTACTTGAACCGCCTGGTGAACGTCCTTGCTGCCAGAAATTGTGGGTAAAGCCGCTCAGTGATGAGGCGCCAGTAATGCCCGCTGCCAGTTCATGCATCGCCGTTTTGCCGATCAAAATCGCGCCTTGATGGCGCAGTGTGGTGACCAGCGGAGCATCGTTATCAGCGATGACGCCGCGCAACATCACCGAGCCCGCGCTGGTGGGCCAGCCCCGGACTTCAATATTGTCTTTAATCAGCACCGGTACGCCGTCCAGCGGACCCCACGCCTCACCACGTTGACGGCGTTTATCACTCTGTTCTGCTGCTGCACGCGCCTCATCAGCAAACAGCCAGGTGATGGCGTTGTAGCGCGGCTGGTCTGCCTCGCCAATGCGCTGTAGGGCGTAGTCGGCCAGCTGGCGCGCGGTGACTTCGCCGCGTTGCAGTGCCTGGTTTAAGTCGCTCAGCGACGCGGTGAGATAGTCAGCGTATTGCATCCGGTCAATCCTCGAGTGGACTCCATTGCCCATCAGACGCAACGCGCCCAACAGAACGGCTATGAAAATGGGAACTGAACCAGATTGCCTGATGTTGCTGGCACCAGTCTATAACGCGTTGACGCGAGGCCATCGCGAGTGGGAGGTTTTCACAGAACAGCGAGTTCCAGTGTGGGTGTTGAAATTGCACCGGATGGTGCATGACATCACCCGGGAATATCGCATACTCGCCCTGGCTCTCCAGCACAATCGACGCGTGATCGATGCTGTGACCCGGTGTGGGAATGTAGCGCAGCACCCCGGCGAACAGCGGGGAATCCGTTACATTGATGGTCTGCAACTGGCCGCGTTCGAGCAGCGGCAGAATACTGTCGCGATACAATTCCTGATGGGCGGGGTTGTCCTGACAGTGCTGCAATTCCACCGCCGAGCACACATAACGCGCGTTGGGGAACAGGGGTTGCCACTCACCTTCCACCCAGTGCGTATTCCAGCCAACGTGATCGGTATGGATGTGCGTCATCAATACCAGCGTCACTTCAGCAGGATCAACGCCCGCCCGTGCCAGATTCTCGACATAAGGCGTATTCAGCAGATGGAATAACGGTTTGTTATCCCGATTGCGCCCATTGCCGGTTGCGGTATCAATCAGGATGGTGTGTTCAGCGGTGCGCACCAGCCAACTGTGAATCGAGACCTCCGCAGGCTGTTCGGCAAAGGCGTCACTCATCTCACTGCGATGTGCTTTAAATAACGCACCGAATGGAAAGGCTGCGCGCTGTTCTGTGATTTTTTCAACCTGGCACTCGCCCACCTGAATCTTCATGTTGTGCTCCACTTGATAGAAGACGCGCTCAACGGCGTCCGTGACAGTCAGTTGAAAGTCACTATACTGAGGCGCAGATCATTATTTAAATCGATTAAAATCATGAACAACATCAATGAAAATGATTTCTCTCGCGTCGATCTTAATCTGCTGATTGTGTTGATGGTGATGTACGAGGTACGCAGCGTCACGCAGGCCGCCAATCGCCTCTATCTGGGTCAGCCAGCCGTGAGTGCTGCGCTGAAAAGGTTGCGCGAGATGTTTAAGGATGCGCTGTTTATCCGCACATCACAGGGCATGACGCCAACGCCACGCGCGGCACAATTAGTAGAGCAGTTCGCACCGCTGATGCAGGATCTGCATCGGGTGATCTTCACGCCGGATGCGTTTGATGCGCAGCATGATAACCGTCGTTTTCGTATCGGCATCAGCGATTGGCTGGAACAGTGGTTGATGCCTGATTTGTTAGCGGAACTCGCCACCGACGCGCCCGGTGTGGATATTCATGTCGTTGCTGCCGATCCCTGGCAGGCGATTCCATTAATGGAGCAGCAGCAGGCGGATGTGGTAATCACCGTCGGG
The DNA here is from genome assembly GCF_000963985.1 of Pantoea sp. BL1. Lineage (NCBI taxonomy): Bacteria > Pseudomonadati > Pseudomonadota > Gammaproteobacteria > Enterobacterales > Erwiniaceae > Pantoea > Pantoea sp. BL1. The sequence goes on from NZ_JZRH01000028.1 coordinate 78,469, forward strand.
AATGAAGTGAGTCGTGACTTAACTCGCGAGAAAATCGGCCCGGCGGGTTTTCGCACTGTGTGGAGCCGCCAGCAAATTGCACTGGAACGCCTTACGCTGGCGCAGTTTGTCCGTCATCAGCATGCGCTGGTCTCTTATCGCGGTGCCAGCGAAAGTGCCCTTGACCATGCTCTGCAGCGCCTGGGAAAATCCAGACGTGTACGCTATGTCACGCCGCACTTTTCCAGCTTACCGCTGCTACTCCAGCAGATGCCGCTGTTCGCCACGGTACCGCAGGGGCTGGCTCCCGCGTGGTGCCAACGCTATGGCTTAAATGCTGCGCCGGTGCCGGTTGAAATGCCGGATTATGAGCTGTCTTTATTGTGGCACAACGCGCAGCAAGACGATCCGGCAAACCGCTGGCTGCGGGGGATTTTGCGAAATCTTCTGCAGCGGAAGATATAATCTGGCTCACAGCTCACAGCTCACAGCTCACAGCTCACAGCTCACAGCTCACAGCTCACAGCCTTCCGCATACGGTGCGTCCCTTTGACTTCACCACGGCACGATGCGACCCAGATAATCGAGATAATGCAGCCCGGTGCGACCCGCATACGCCTCCACAGTGTTGAGCAGGTTCGGGATACTTTCGTCGATGGTCAGGCGAGCTTCCGGCCCGCCCATATCGGTTTGCACCCAACCCGGCGCCATCAACAGCAATGTACGCGCATCCTGATGACGGGCGGCAAAGCTGCGCATAAACATGTTCAAGGCTGCTTTGCTACCGCGATACACCTCGTAGTTGCCATTGGTGTTATTGGTCAGACTGCCCTGACCGGAAGACATCACGGCAATCGTGCCGCTGATGCTGACCCGATCTTTGAATGTCTCGATCACGCGTAATGGGCTGAGCGCGTTGGTCACCATCACACGGGTGAACTCCTCGGTTGAAACATCGGCGATGGTTTCCCGATCGTCATTTTTCACCCCGGCATTGACGAACAACATGTCAAACTCCCTCCCGGTCAGGCGTTGATGCAGGGCGTGAACCTGGTCGGGTGCTGTAATATCCACCGTTTCCACCGTCAGCTGTTGCGGATAGCGTGCAGCCAGTTGCACCAGTTTATCGGTAGAATGGGCTCGCCCGGTGGCCACAACCTGATAGCCTCGCTGCAGCATGGTTTCTGCCAGTGCGAATCCCAGCCCGCGTGATGCGCCAATCAATAATGTTTTCATCATTTGTTCCTCAGTAAGCGTTGATGGGGAAAGTCTAGCGCGTGACAAGGGGAGGCGGAACACGCAGCCTATGCAGTGATAACCTGCATCAAACGCCTTGTTATGCAGCGTGACATCCAGCAGGATATTGAACATGAACACCACCGATCTGAATTTACTCACGGCACTCGACGCGCTGCTCACCACGGGCAGCGTGGTGGGCGCGGCACGCCAGCTCAACCTGAGCGAATCCGCGATGAGCCGTACGCTGGGCCGCCTGCGCAAGGTGACGGGCGATGCGTTATTGGTACGCGCCGGCCGGCAGATGGTGCTGACCCCTTATGCAGAAGCGATACGAGAACGGACGCAGCGTACGTTGCGGGAAGCGCATGCTGTGCTCAGCCCGGATGCTGAAACGCTGGATTTGGCACAGCTGAATCGCTGTTTCAGGCTGCGCACCAATGAAGGCTTTGTTGAAGCGTTTGGCAGCGCGCTGATTGCGGCTGTGACCGCGCAGGCACCGAATGTCGAGTTGGTCTTTGTGGCAAAACCGGAGAAAAGCGATCGTGAGTTGCGTGATGGCAGCATCGATATAGAGATTGGCGTGCTCGGCAATATGGGGCCTGAAATCCGCTTGCAGGCGCTGTTTCGCGATCGTTTTGTCGGCGTGGTGCGTGCGGGCCATCCTTTGACACAGCAGATGGACATCAACCAATTGGCCCGATTTGGCCACATTGTGGCGTCTCGTCGAGAAGAGCGGGGTGGACCAATCTGTGAGGCGATTGAGCACGCCGGATTGCAGCGCAAGATTGTCGCTGTCGTGCCCGCGTTCTCCGCCGCCGTGGCGTTGGTGGTGAATTCGGATTGGGTGGCGCTGGTACCTCGTTCGCTGGTTGAGCATCACCCATTGATCGTGCACAGCCAGGCGTTGGTGATGCTTGCGTTGCCCTTTACCACGCCAGAAATGACAGTGTCACAAATGTGGCATCCACGACTGGAAAATGATGCCGCGCATCGCTGGTTGCGCGGCGTGGTGAAACAGGTGTGCGTTATGGCGCGTAACTCACCGGCGTAATGGCAGTGGGATCAAGCTGCTGACCCAATACCGCTAACGTGGATGCCATTGGACAGAGCGTGCCGATCCCGGTGACCCGACAATCTGGCGCTCGCCACTCTTCACGCAGCAGCGGGTGCGATTGATCCACGGAGTGCAGATTACGCAGATCGTCGAGGCTTTGTGCCTGGAAATAAACATGCAGCCAATGCTTGCCGCTCTGCTTATCGCGCCAGCGTTCAAACACCAGGCTGCTGCCGGGGGGAATGTTGCCGCGCGTATAGCCCGGCAAAGTCCAGGTGAAGCCCATCAAAGTGCGCACCATCGCGATATTGGTGTCATGTGCGACGAACAGCAGCCAGCGTGCATCCGGCACGGCATCTGAAACAGGGCTGACACCCTGTTCAACACCCTGAATCATTTCATTCAGCAGAATGGAGCCACGCTTTTTCGCCGTATACAGCACGTCGTTACTGAGATCGTAATTAGCGGTTAACAATGGTAATACAGCGGTAATCTGCGCGGAGTGGGTGATATTGCCCCAGGCCAGTTGATCTGCCGGCAGGTTCTCACTCCAGCCCAGACGCAACGTCTCCACCATGTTGGCAAGGACACTCAATCCCTGCACATAGGTCTTGCCGCTCTTGCTCTGCTTGATCTGCCACGGATTGTCAAAGAACGAGCAATCGCTGCCTGGCTGACAGACAGCACTCTTTAATGCCTGCACAGCAGGTTGTAGCGTCTGCTGGCGAGCCACCAGATCCCCCGTCGTTGCTGTTACGGCGGCAAGTTGTTGTGCCGGATCGGTATCGGTAGCCGGAAAGGCTTCGGTCTGGAACAGGGGATCATCTTCACCCGCCACGTGATGCACGGTTACGCCACAGCCTGGAAAGGCACCATCCATCAGCGCCTGGGCAGTGGCGCGGGTGCGTTGCAACGGGCTGGCGCGAACATACACCTCCTGTGCCTGTGGACAGCCTGACGTCAATAAACCCAGCTGACGATAGTGATCGCCTTCCCAACGTCCCTTGTTCACGACGGCAGCGTAGCCGTGCCCGGTCAACTCGCCATCGTGTGTGGTCCAGATTGTCCACGGGCGCTGAGTCGCTGCTTCAATCTCTTTACGGTTGCCAGGCGTGGGTGGGCGAATACCATGACGGCTCAATTCCACCACCTTTTCCAGTTGATACTGCGCTTCCGCGTGCGCCGGTAGGGCGCTTAACCAGGACGCACCGGCAATCAACAGGTTGGCGGCAAACAGATTTCTACGAAGGTTCATCGTGATCCTTATATGAAAATAGGGCGCTTATGCACAACCGGATGAGATAACACGCTGTTCTTAGGCACCGCGCACGGATCCACGCCACACCACATCGGCCTGGTACAGCAAGCTGTCATGCTGTTGCTCAGTTTGCGGAGTAAAGCCGGTCTCATCGGCCTCGGTTTGCATCAGCCAGTTCACGGCATCGCGTGCAAATTGCTCAACCGGCTGGGCAAAGGTGGTGAGATGGTAAGAAGACCAACCCGCTTGCGCGATATTGTCGTAGCCGATCAGACATAAGTCCTCGGGCACGCGCAGGGCAAAACGGTGGCGTGCTTCATCCATAAATCCACAAGCAACCAGGTCGGTCACGCAAAACACGGCGTCGGGTCGTTGATGCTGAGTCAGCAATCGGTGGGCCAGAATCTGCCCGCTTTCGTAAGAGGTGGAGCCAAAGCGCTCAACGGTAACCGTCATCCCAATGCGCTGCGCTTCGGCAACAAACGCCGCTTCGCGTTTCATCAGGCTGGGTGTGCCCGCCAGGGAGTTAGCGAAGGCGAGGTGTTGACAGCCGGCGCGCTGAAACGCCATCACCGCTGTGGCAGCGGCTCGTTGTGCATCCAGATTGATGCTGAGTGAACCGGGTAATGCTTCATCGCGGTTAATCAAAATGATGCGCTGACCATGCTGATAACACTGGCGCGTGATGGTGCGATCCGGCATACCGGAAAGGATGATCGAGGCGTCCGCACGGAAGTTAATCGCCTGCTGTAACGCGGCTGACACGCTGTTGTCGGAACGATCCGTATTGATCAGCATGGCAATTTTTCCCGCTTCCTGCAGGAACTGGGTCAGCCAGCGCACCAGGCTGGCGCGATAGGGTGTGGCGATTTCCGAGACAATCAAGCACACAATTCCACTGCGATTACGCACCAGACCGCGCGCCAGATGGTTGACGTGATAGCCCAGTTCTTGCGCGGCTTTCATGACGCGGATTCGCATGGCAGGGGACACGCTGGCACCCGGTGTAAACACGCGTGATACCGCTGAGCGTGATACGCCAGCGCGTTCTGCCACATCCTGCGCACTGACCACGGTTTTCTCACTCTGCATGCTTAACTCCTGCGCAAACATCGGTTGAAAAAGAGTCTGCCTCAAATTGCAAAGCTGTGCAAACCGTTCGGGATCTAATTTGTTGCATTTTTGTGACACAACCTGTCAATTGCATTGCAAGCTGTTTGACAGCTGTTTTTTTGTTCATTACTACTTTGCACAGATGTGCAAAAAGGTGCCGGTGAAGCACCACCCTACAATCCAAGGAGAACACCATGCGAGCTACCTCAATCGCCGTCGCACTATCCCTCTCTTGTACAGCACTGCCCTTTGCTGCCTCTGCGGCGGGCAATCTCAACATGGTATGTTCCGCTGACGTGGTGGTGTGTGAGCATATGACACGCATCTTCAGCCAGAGCCATCCGGATATCAAAGTCAGTATGGTGCGTTTGTCGGCGGGGGAAGCGTATGCGCGTTTGCGCAGCGAAGCGCGTAATCCGCGTACCGATATCTGGTGGGCTGGAACCGGCGATCCGCATATGCAGGCGGCCGATGAGGGGTTAACGCAAGTGTATAAATCACCGCTGCTTGACCAGCAGCAGGATTGGGCACAAAAACAGGCTGAAAACTCGGGCTATCGCACGGTGGGAATTTACGCGGGAGCACTGGGCTGGGGCTATAACACCAAACTGTTAGCTGATAAAAAACTGAAAGAACCCCTCTGCTGGAAGGACTTGCTGGATCCCGGTTTTAAGGGGGAAATCCAAATCGCCAACCCTAACTCTTCCGGTACCGCCTACAACACGCTGGCCACCCTGGTGCAAATCATGGGGGAAGATCAGGCCTTCGACTACCTGAAAAAACTCAATGCCAACGTCTCGCAATACACCAAGTCTGGCTCTGCACCGGTAAAAGCCACGGCGCGAGGTGAAACCACGGTCGGTATCGTGTTCATGCATGATGCCGTTGCAATGCAGGTGGATGGCTTCCCGATCAAAACCGTGGCGCCCTGTGAAGGTACAGGCTATGAGATTGGCTCAATGTCGATTGTGAAAGGGGCACGCAACCTGGCGAATGCCAAAGTCTGGTACGACTGGGCGCTCAGCGCAGAGGCGCAGTCTCATATGAAGGAAGCGAAATCCTTCCAGCTGCCGTCAAATCGTTACGCAGAAGTCTCGGAATACGCCCCGCGCTTCGAGAACATCAAGCTGATCGATTACGACTTCAAAACTTATGGCGACTCAGCCAAACGCAAAGCGCTCCTCAGCCGCTGGGATAAAGAGATTGGTGCCAGCGCACAGTGATGGCCTGACTACGTGAACCCGCGCCACACCCTGCGAGATCCTCTCCTTGCCGTGGCGCCTTTCAACACATCATTCCACTGCGAGCCGGAGAGCCAGACTCTCCCTCTTGAGGTGTTTTATGCATGCAAATAATCGTCGGCTTACCGGCGCACTGTTGATCGGCCTGGCATCACTACTCTTGCTGCCTTGGTACAGCCTGGAAGCCGGCTTTTTTGATGGCGGCTGGCTGTTCAATCTGTGGAGCGACCCAGCCAATGCACCCGCCTTATGGCAGGTCAGCTCACATCCGTGGCTGGCGATTGCGCTGACCTTGTTCGCGCTGTGTGCCGCGTGTGGATTACTTCCATCTGGCGCGCGCAGCCGCCTGATGCTGTTATTTAGCGCACTGGGCGTCATTTTTCTGGTGATTGAAGGCCATGCCATAGGTTACAGCGGCTGGAGTTGGCTGTGGCTGGAAAATCGCTTCGGGCCACTGGATCAGGGCCAACCGGCGATGGGCGCGGGTGCGTTGCTGATGCTGACCACCTTTTTACTGCTGTTCTCTTTTGCGCTGGCCGAGCGGGGCGTGCTGAAAGGCGATGCCTTTGTGGTGGCCTCCCTGGTATTACTGACCGCGCTGGTCAGCATATTTGTGCTCTATCCGGTACTCAGCATGTTTGTGGTATCGGTACAGGATGTTGATGGCAGTTTTAAACCCGACGGACTGATCAGCAACATTCAGGACCCTTCGATCTGGAGTCTGGCCTGTCTGAAAGGCGGCACCTGCGGCACCGCCTGGCGTACGCTGTGGCTGGCGCTGATGACGGCCTCTGGTTCAACGTTATTGGGGCTGGCCTTTGCGCTGGCCGCCACGCGCACGCCACTGCCCTGTAAAAAAGCGCTGCGTATGCTGACCATTTTGCCGATTATCACGCCGCCGTTTGTCATTGGTCTGGCGCTGATTCTGCTGTTTGGCCGTTCAGGCGTGGTCACGGAATATCTGGCGGCACTGTTTGGCATCGAACCCGGAAGATGGCTGTATGGTTTAACCGGCATCTGGATTGCGCAGGTGCTGTCATTCACGCCTATCGCGTTTCTGGTGCTGATTGGTGTGGTCGAGGGGGTAAGCCCCTCACTGGAAGAAGCCTCACAAACGCTGCGCGCTAACCGCTGGCGCACCTTTAGTCGTATTTCTCTGCCGTTAATGGCGCCCGGCCTGGCCAACGCTTTCCTGATCAGCTTTATCGAAAGCATGGCTGATTTTGGTAACCCGATGGTGCTGGGTGGCAGTCACGGTGTGCTCTCCACCGAAATCTTCTTCTCGGTAGTAGGAGCGCAGAATGATCCCAGTCGGGCGGCGGTGCTGGCGATGATTTTACTCAGTTTCACTCTGGCGGCGTTCGTACTGCAGCGTTGGTGGTTGGGCGGCAAAAACTTCGCCACCGTCACCGGTAAGGGCGATGGTGGCAAACATGGTCAACTGCCCAGACTGTTACGCTACGGCGTGTACGGCATGGTGATTCCGTGGGGGCTCTTCACGTTGGTGATTTACGGCATGATCGTCGTCGGTGGGTTTGTGCAGTCATGGGGGCTAAATGACGCCCTCACTGTCGAGCATTATGTGCGGGCCTTCCGTGTCAGCGTCAGTGACGGGCATCTGTTGTGGACCGGCGTGGCGTGGAACTCGTTCTGGACCACGCTGGAGATTGCACTGATTGCTGCGCCGCTCACCGCGATTGTCGGCTTGCTCACCGCCTGGCTGATTGTGCGGCAGAAGTTTGCCGGCCGTCAGACGTTTGAATTCTTGCTGATGCTGAGTTTCGCTATTCCGGGCACGGTGATCGGTGTGAGCTATGTGATGGCCTACAACCTGCCGCCGCTGGAGATCACCGGTACGGCTCTGATTCTGATTGCCTGCTTTGTGTTTCGTAATATGCCGGTGGGGGTGCGCGGGGGCATTGCGGCCATGAGCCAACTGGATAAAAGCCTTGATGAAGCCTCACTGACGCTGGGTGCCAACAGTTTCCGCACGCTGCGCAAAGTGGTGTTGCCGTTGCTCAAACCGGCGATCAGCGCCGCGTTAGTGTATGCCTTCGTTCGCGCTATTACTTCCATTAGTGCCGTGATCTTCCTTGTCAGTGCGCAGTACAACATGGCGACCTCCTACATTGTCGGGCTGGTGGAAAACGGTGAGTACGGCGTGGCGATTGCTTACTCCACTGTATTGATTGTGGTGATGCTGCTGATCATTGGCGTGTTTCAGTGGCTGGTCGGTGAGCGAAAACTGCGCCGCGCTGCCCGCCCTGTTGATATCGCCATGCAGCCTTCTTCAACTTCGTTAACTCAGGAGAGAACCGTATGACCAGTATCAATGCGGGTTCCGTGGTATTTGAGCATGTCACCAAACGTTTTGCGGGTTTCAACGCCTTGCCGGATCTGTCGCTGACGGTGGAACCCGGTACGCTGGTCACGCTGCTTGGCCCCTCTGGCTGCGGCAAAACCACCACACTGCGCTTGCTGGCGGGGTTGGAACATCCCACCTCCGGGCGCATTCTGATTGGCGGTAAAGATGTGACGCATCTGCCTGCCAACGAGCGCGATGTGGCAATGGTGTTCCAGTCTTACGCGCTGTTTCCGCATATGAGCGCCCTCGACAACATTATGTATGGGCTTCAGTCCTCGGGAATGAACAAGCGAGAAGCGCTGGATCGTGCCCGCGAAGGGTTGAAATTGGTTGGGCTGGAAAACCAGGGGCAACGATTGCCATCCGAGCTTTCAGGCGGTCAGCAACAGCGCATCGCCGTGGCGCGTGCACTGGTGCTGGAACCCCAGGTGCTACTGCTGGATGAGCCGTTATCTAACCTCGATGAACGTTTGCGCCGCCGTGTCCGTACAGATATTCGTGAATTACAACAAAGACTTGGCTTTACTGCCGTCTACGTCACGCACGATCAGGAAGAAGCGCTGGCGGTGTCTGATAAAATTATTGTCATGAAAGAGGGGGATATTGCCCAGCAGGGCGCACCTGAAAGCCTCTACCACGCGCCGAATTCGGTGTTCATCGCTGATTTTATGGGGGAAGCCAACATCCTGCCGTGCGAAGTCGAGCAGGTGGAGGGCAACGATGCGCTGGTGCGGCTGGGAAATCTGCGTTATCGCGTGCGCGGTAACGGCGTGCCAACCGGCGCGGCCCAATTGTCGGTGCGTCCACAGTTTATTACGTTGCATAGCGATGGGCAGGGAGCCTTGCAAGGCGAAGTGACCCACAGCACATGGCTGGGTGATCACATCGAATATGAAGTGGCCACGCCGCTCGGTTCCTTGTTTATCGTTGATGCGCAGATGGAGCAGCGTCTGCCGCTGGCTGCTGCCGTGGCGATTGATTTTAAACCTCAGGGATTAGCCCTGATTGCCGGTTAATGTAAGGACAGATAATGAGTGACACCGTAAATGACGCACTGCTATCACGTTTGATTTTGGCAGAGAAAGTGGCACGCGCAGGGGGCGAAAAGGCGCTGGAGTATTTCCATCATCGCGACACGCTGGTGGTCGAGACCAAGTATGACCTGCAGGATGTGGTGTCGCGCGCTGACCGCGAAGTCGAGCAGATGATCGACCAGCAGATTCGCGATCAGTTTGCCGATGACGGTATTCTGGGGGAAGAGTACGGATTGCAGGAAGGCACATCGGGATACACCTGGGTGGTGGATCCGATTGATGGCACCAGCCCGTTCCTCAATGGCATGCCTAACTGGTGCGTGTCAGTGGCGGTACTGCATGACGGCGTGCCGGTGATTGGCGTGATTTTTGCCCCCACTTATCAGGAGTGCTATGTGGCGGCGCTGGGGCAAGGCGCGACTTTAAATGGTCGCCGCTTGCAGGTTGATCCAAGCCGCACGCTACAAAACCATGTCACAGGCTTTGGTGCTAACAGCCACGTTAGCCCTGCTGAAGTGGGTAAAATTCTGGCCTCATTGCTGGAAGCCGGGGGTAACTTCATCCGTATCGGTTCCGGCGCATTAATGCTGGCGTGGGTGGCGGCGGGTCGGGTGGTGGGCTACTACGAACCCTATATGCACGCATGGGATTGCCTGGCGGGTTATTGTCTGGTGAAAGAGGCAGGCGGGTGGTATCACCCGTTTAATACCGAAGGTGAACGTTTGCTGAAAGGCGCTCAGGTGCTGGCGGTAGCGCCTGGGGCTGAAGCTGATTTGAAACGGATTGCGGGAATTTAAACGCTGCCTTCTTTGTCGGGAGCCGTTGTTGCTACGCCGCTCCCGGCAAACACTTTAAAACGCCACTAAAGCTAATCAGTCCGCAACAAACCGGTAGCATTGCAATTCAAAACTGGCGATGCTGTTATAACGCATCATCCTATTCACCAGAGCATCATGTGTCCCTCTCCTCATCTGAATGGTTCAGCCGCAATGGCATTGAATGTTCGCTCGTTAACGCCACTGGCAGCCGCTTTCCGCGTCATCTGCATGACGAATATGTGATTTGCGCTAATCTCAGCGGGCGTGAAGAGATTTGGCTCGATGGCAAGGTCTCTGACGTGTTTGCCGGGCAGGTGACGATTTATAATCCCGTCGCGGTTCAATCATCTTTGTTCAGCAATGATCCGGTGAGTTTTATCAGCATCCACTTGCCGCAGGCGATCTTAACCGAAATGTTTGGCAGCACCGCTGCGCCAGCTTTGCGCGAAGGAGTGTTCCAGGACGCGCGATTGTTTCAAGCGATCACTGAATTCGACCAGGCCGCGCGCGCAGGAGATGAGTTACTGCTGGAACAACAGTTGCTGTGGCTGTGTGGTGAACTCCTCGACGACAAAGAGAGCGTGCATCAGGGGGAAGTGCAGATTATCGAGCAGGTGAAGCAGTTTCTTGGTGAACACTTGCACGAGAAGCCGCAACTGGATGCGCTGGCGCAACGGGCGGGGCTGAGTAAATATCATCTGGTGCGCCGTTTTACCCAGCTCACCGGGCTGCCGCCGCTGCAATATCATATGCAACTGCGGCTACAGCAGGCGCGGGAACTGTTGCGTCGTCGGATACATCCGCAGGAAGCCGCGCTGCAACTCGGTTTTTACGATCAGAGCCACTTCATTAATGCCTTTCGCAAAGTGATGGGTACCACGCCACACCATTACGCCCAGCAAATTGCTTCAGCCCAGCACAAACTCCCGATAGCCTGACACCATCACATAGGCGGCGAAGTAACAGAAGATCAGTGCGGAGGCGAGGTAAGAGTATTTCAACAGGCGCTGACCCAGCAGCTTACCGCCCATGCTGCCTACCAGGCACAGCACACAAGTCCAGACCACTCCCGCGATAAAGAATCCGCCGAGGAAAGAGGAGGTGGCCTTGACGCTGCCGTGCCCCATACGAGCAATCAGTGCGCCGCCCACGCTGGCAAACCACAAAATCGCGGTGGGCGATGACATCGCCAGCACGACGCCTCGACTAAACTCGCGCAACAATGAGCGATAAGGCTGTTGCTCTGCGGTAGGTAACGGCGCGTCTTTACGCAGTGCGGCGATCAGCATTTTACCCGCGAACCACAGCAGTAAAACTCCGCCACCAATCCACAACACCCAGCGTACCGCGGTAAACTGCAATACCACTGCCATGCCTGCCAGCGCCAGCAGCGCATAAATCAGGTCGCCAATACAGGTGCCTATTCCCAGCCAAAAGCCGTGAAAATAGCCGCGCTGCATCGCGAGGGTAATCATGGCGATATTGGCCAATCCAATATCAAGGCACAGCGATAAACTCAGCAAAAAGCCATTTGAAAACTGCAGCATAGCAACGAGCCTGTCCTTATTTTTTTCTGTGGGCGTGATTAAACCACGGCAAGGATCAACTGTATTGGAAAGAATTGCGCCTTCGTGGCTGCTCTACCGGGGAGATAGCAACATGAGGAATCGTCATCGCGCCTGGTTTTCTCATCGTTGCAATTATGGTTATATGCATCCATCTGCCATCAACGACCAAACGTTATGAATCTTCGGGAAAAAATTGTCAGTCAGTTCAGTGAGCTGTCACCGGAACTGCAGCGCGCCGCCGAATTCGCACTGCAAAACGCCAATCAACTGGTGGTGCAATCGATGCGCGCATTTGCGGTGGAAGCCGGCGTCAAACCCGCAACCCTGTTACGCCTGGCGCAACGTTTGGGCTATCAAGGCTGGGGCGAACTGAAAGATGCTTTTATTGATGATATCGGCCTGCGTAATGATACATACGTATCCAAAGCCGAAAAACTGATTGCGAAAGGCACCCAGCCGCAGCTGTATGATGAGGTGTTCAACGCGCATCAGGCCAATCTGGCCTACACGCAAAACGAAAACCAGTCAGAAATGGAGCAGGCTGTCGCTTTACTCGATGCCGCTGACAACGTTTACATCTGTGGTTTTCGTGCCAGTTTTCCCATCGCCTGGTCACTGTTTTATGTTTACCGACTCTTCAATCGCCAGGTCTCACTGATTGATGGCCTTGCCAGCAATATTGAAGTGTTTACCCGTGAACTCACCGAGCAGGATTGCGTGCTGCTGACCAGCTTTGCGCCTTATTCCCGCGAGTCATTGGATGTGCTGCACGCCGCGCAGCAGGCTGGCGCGAAGATTATCGCGATTACCGATTCACCGGTTTCCCCGCTGGCACAGGCCGCCGACTGCACCCTGTTATTCTCTATCGACAGCCCGTCGTTCTTCCCTTCTGTGGTCTCTGGCATGGGGCTGGCAGAGTGCTTACTGGCAATGCTGGTGGCGCGCCATGGCCGTGATGCCGTGCATAAAATCGAAAATGCCGAACGCTATCTGATCGAATCGGGCGCTTATGTGGTGCCAGGCAAATCCTGATAAATGATTCATTTGCATCCGTCATAAGAAAATAGAATGCATGTGAATCATTATTGCGTTGACGTGATCCAAATGAATCCTGCAAGATGCGCTTAATGACCGTCGCGTATTCAGGAGCAGTACCCAGTATGAGCCACATTATTCACCGCAGTTTGCGTAGCACGCCCGCCGTAGCCGCACGCGCCGAAGGGGCGTACATCTTCGATAAACAAGGAAAGCCGTATCTTGATGCCTGCGGTGGTGCCGCCGTTTCCTGCTTAGGCCATGCACATCCTGATGTGTTAGCGGCCATGCATCGTCAAATTGACCAACTGGCTTACGCTCACACCAGCTTCTTCACTAGCGATACCGTAGAACAGCTTGCCGAACAGCTGACGCGCACGGCGCCTGGCGATCTCAACTATACCTATTTCGTGTCCGGCGGCTCGGAAGCCGTGGAAACCGCGCTGAAATTAGCACGTCAGTATTTCGTTGAAATCGGCCAACCGTCACGCACCAAATTTATTGCGCGCAAACAGAGCTATCACGGCAATACGCTGGGCGCGCTGGCCGTCGGCGGCAATGAGTGGCGTCGTCGTCAGTTTGCCCCGTTACTGATCGACGTGATTCGCGTGTCAGCCTGTAATGAATATCGCGATCGTCGTGCTGATGAAACACAACAGCAATACACCACACGTCTGATCAATGAACTGGAACAGGCGATCATTGATGCAGGCCCTGAAACTATTATTGGCTTCTGTGCTGAAACGGTGGTGGGGGCCACCACCGGCGCGACACCGCCAACGCCGGGCTATCTGAAAGGCGTGCGCGCGCTGTGTGATAAATACGGCATCCTGTATATCGCTGATGAAGTGATGTGCGGTATGGGCCGCACCGGGACGTTGCACGCCTTTGAACAAGATGATGTGGTGCCGGATTTGGTCACTATCGCCAAAGGGTTGGGCGGGGGTTATCAGCCAATTGGCGCCGTGTTGGCCAGTGAAAAGATCGTTTCAGCACTCCAGTCGGGCAGTGGTCTTTTCCAGCATGGTCATACTTACATCTGCCACGCGACGGCGGCTTCAGCGGCATTGGCGGTGCAGCAGGTTATTGAACGCGATAACCTGCTGGATGCCGTGAAGCAGCAGGGCGCTTACCTGCAAAATGCACTGCGTGAAGTGCTCGGAGCAATACCCCATGTGGGTGACACGCGTGGACGCGGCTTATTTGCAGGCGTGGAGCTGGTGCGTGATAAAGAGAGTAAAACCCCGTTCGATCCCGCGCTGAAATTGCATGCCGGTATCAAAGCCAACTGCATGGCTCGCGGCCTGATGGTCTATCCGATGGGCGGCACGATTGACGGGCAGTATGGCGATCATATCCTGATTGCACCGCCCTTTATCATCACCCCTAGCCAGCTCGATTTTGTGGTGGATACGCTGGCCACTGTTATTCTCGAAGAGATCAGTAAATTATGATCAATCGTTTGCCGCCGCTGGCGGAGCATGAGTGGGATGAGCAGCAACGTCCACTGGCAGAAGAGATCATAAACGGGCCACGTGGTGCGCTGCTTCCACCCTTTGAACCTCTACTGCGCAGTCCGGAGTTGATGGCGCACGCGCAGCGCATGGGGGAATACCTGCGTTACCGGAGTGCGCTCGGTCAGCGCTTATCGGAACTGGCGATTCTTATGACCGCCCGGCACTGGTCGCAGCCGGTGGAGTGGGCGATTCATGCGCCCATCGCCCGTGAAAAGGGCATATCCGCCGCTGCCGTACAGGCCATTAATGAAAAACGTCTGCCCGATGACTTGCTGACCGATGAGTGGGTGATCTACCACTTTTGTCAGCAGCTGCATCAACAGCAAAAAGTCTCTGACGCCACCTGGCAACAAGCCATCGATTTATGGGGCGAAAAGGGCGTGGTCGATCTAATTGGCATCAATGGTTATTACAGTTTCCTCTCGATGATCATGAACGGCGCACAGACGCCGGTACCCGAAACACGGGATGTTATTATCCCGGCATAAGCCGTCGTTTTTATCAGGGCGTGATCGGATGCGCCCTGAATATCAAATGGATTTATCTTCTTACTCCCGCCGAAATATTTCGCTGGGTGACATTTATCGCACACTATTTCACTGACGCTGAGGGTTATTATGTCTGCATTATTCTCTAAATTAAAAGTTACGTTAGCATTGGTTGCTTGTTCAGCCAGTTTTGTTGCAGCAGCACAAGATAAATTAACCGTCGGTGTGGATACCGCATTTGTACCGTTTGAATTTAAACAAGGCGACAAGTATGTAGGCTTTGATATCGATTTATGGGATGCCATTGCTAAGAAAATGCACGTCAGCTACGAATTACGCCCAATGGATTTTGGTGGTTTAATTCCTGGCTTGCAATCGCGTAATCTGGATGTGGCAATGGCGGGCATTACCATTACCGATGCGCGTAAACAAGTTGTCGATTTCAGTGAAGGATATTATGACGCCGATTTATTGATGGCGGTGAAAAGCGCTGATAATTCCATCACTAAATTTAGCGATTTATCTGGCAAAAAAGTGGGCCTGAAGCAAGGCACAGCCGCTGCCAGCTTTATGAAAAGCAAATATAAAGCAAACTACGTCGAATTTCCGAACATCGATAATGCCTATCTTGATCTGCAAGCCGGCAACCTCGACGCCGTGGTGCATGACTCACCTAACGTGCTCTATTACGTGAAAACGGCAGGCGATGGCAAAGTGAAGTCCACCGGTGAAACCGATAGCATTTTGCCACAGCAGTATGGCTTTGCGATGCAGAAGAACAGCAGCTTAACGCCAAAAGTGAATGCTGCGTTGCAGGCACTGCGCGCGGATGGCACCTATAACAAAATCTACGTGAAATGGTTTGCTAAGCAGCCAAAATAATCCCGCCAGGCCGGTGAGAATCGGCCTCGTTTCGCTTTTACGGGTTGAAAGATGAATTTCGAAAGTAAATATATTTGGGAGTCCCTGCCACTGCTGTTACAGGGATTACAGTTAACGCTGATTATTTCGCTATCAGGATTGCTGGGTGGTTTTATTATTGGTTTGTTGGCGGGCACCTGTCGTGCATTGGGCGGTAGAATATCAAAAACACTCTCACTGATTTTCGTTGAGTTAATTCGCGGAACGCCGATTATGGTGCAGGTGATGTTCATTTATTTTGCACTGCCGATGGTCATGCCGATCCGTATCGATCCGGTCACGGCTGCGATTGTGACCATTGTCATTAACTCTGGCGCCTATATTGCGGAGATTACACGCGGTGCGATTCTTTCCATTAATAAAGGTTTTAAAGAAGCCAGCCTGGCCATGGGATTATCACAACGCAGTACCGTATGGCACGTTATCATGCCGCTGGCGCTACGTCGTATGATCCCCGCGTTGGGTAATCAGTGGATTATCAGCATCAAAGACACCTCATTATTTATCGTTATTGGTGTGGCGGAATTAACTCGCCAGGGCCAGGAGATTATTGCCGGTAACTTCCGTGCATTGGAAGTCTGGACAGCAGTGGCAATGATTTATCTGCTGGTGACGTTGTGCCTGAGTTTCCTGTTGAAACAACTGGAGAAAAGGATTCATATTCTATGAGCATGGTTGAATTTAACGCGGTGTCGAAAAATTTCGGCACCACTCAGGTACTGCACGACATCAATTTAAAGATTGAAAGCGGTGAAGTGGTGGTGATTATTGGGCCATCAGGCTCCGGTAAGTCGACGCTGTTACGCTGCATCAATAAACTCGAAGAGATCTCCTCTGGTACGCTGTTGGTGGCAGGCATGCACATTACCGATCCGCACGCCAATGAGTGCGATATTCGCCGCGAGGCGGGTATGGTGTTTCAGCAGTTCCATCTGTTCCCCCATCTCACCGCGTTGGAAAACGTGATGTTTGGTCCAATTCGTGTGCGCAAGCTGAGCAAATCCGCGGCTCGTGAACAGGCGATGGCACTGTTGGATCGTGTGGGTTTGCGTGAGCGCGCCAATCACTATCCTTCCGAACTCTCTGGCGGCCAGCAGCAGCGAGTGGCGATTGCGCGTGCACTGGCCGTCAAGCCGAAGATGATGCTGTTTGATGAACCCACCTCGGCACTGGACCCTGAATTACGTCATGAAGTGCTGAAAGTGATGCGCTCGTTGGCGGATGAAGGCATGACAATGGTGATCGTGACACATGAAATCGGTTTTGCGCGTGATGTGGCCTCACGTCTGATCTTTATTGATGGCGGAACCATTGCCGAAGATGGCCCACCTGATATGCTGCTGACAGCCAGCAGCAATCCGCGTCTGAAAGAATTCTTGCAGCACGTCTCCTGAACAGAAGTGAACGATAACAACATGAAAAAACTCGCAATCCGTGGTTCCGCCTTTGAAATCGGTCAGCAACTGGGTGAATTTGGCCGTGAGGCGTGGCACCAAAAACTGAAGCTCACCACCCTTTGGCAAACGGTGACCGGCATGAAAGACGCCGATCAAACGTTGACCCTGCGCGCGTTGGTCGAGACGCGCTATCCACTGATCTGGCAAGAGCTGGAAGGGCTGGCCTCAGGTTTACAGGCACCGATTGAGGAGGTGTTTGCCTGGAACTGTCGCGGTGACTTAGTGCGTTCAACTTCGGATGGCTGCACTACCGTGGCGGGGCAGCGTGCTGATGGTGTGCTGATCATCGCGCACAATGAAGATGGCTTCCCGCAATTACGAAATGACTGTGCCATCGTGAGCATCCGTCCGGATAGCGGGATGGGGTTTACCAGCTTTGCTTATCCGGGTTCGATTTGCGGTCATACCGTTGCCGTTAATGATCGGGGCGTGGTGAATACGGTGAATAATATTCGTGCGCTGCATCGTCCTGAAGGCGTGCCGCGTCAGATTCTGGCTCGCGCCGCGTTGAATGCGGCCACGCTGGATGAGGCCATCAGCATTCTCACCACATCACCGCGCGCAGGGGCTTTCCATCATACGTTGGGACAAATGGGCGACAGCCGTTTGTTTAGCGTGGAAGCCACGGGTTCGGGTTGCTCGGTGACGCCACTGACCGCAGTGTTTGCCCATGCTAATCATCTGATTCATCCGCAGCTTGATGACGTCGAACAGGTGATTACGGCCAGTTCCGGCTCACGCCAGCAGCGTTTAATGGCATGGCTGGAGACACAAACGCAGCTGGATGGGGATGCAGCTATCGCGATTCTCTCTGACCAGCATGATGCGGAACTGCCGATTTATCGCCTCTCGCCGAACGATCCGGATGAAGAGAACACCCTGGCAACAGCAGTATTTACCTTGCATGCCAAACAGGTTGACTGGCAGATATTTACCTTGAATCGTGATGAGCCAGAATTTAAAGGCACGATTTCCTAAAAACTATTCTGCTATATTGTGAACCCGGTCACCATGGCCGGGCGCTATTCAATTTAATCCCACTATAGTCGTTAAACATTCCGATTATGGTGGGGTACTAAAATGAATAGAAATAAAAAAGCCGCATTCAGCGGTTTAGCATCAAACATAACCGTGGCATTATCGCTAGCTGTTTTTTCACTGGCGGGGAGCGCTATGGCAAATGCCGCGGAACATCATCAAATCGCTTTAGTGGGTACCTGGACGTCAATTCCGGATGCGCCATTAGAGCAAAAACCGGATCACCCTAGCGAAGGATTGTATCGGCTCAAGGTGAATGCTGATGGCACCTTAACGCCACTTGATGTGATCAAAATGAAAAGCCCGTCATGGATTGTAAAATCCAAAGATGGACGCTTTGCTTATACCACCAATGAAGAAAACGCTGGGGCCGTCACCGCACTGTCCGTTGATAAAAACGGTCAGGTGAAGGTGCTGAACGTGGTGGATAGCCATGGCCAGCAGCCGACGCATGCCACCATCAGCCCGGATGGAAAATTCCTGTTTGTCGCCAACTATTCGGTGGCGAAAGGCGGCGCGAGCGTGTCGGTGTTCCCGATTCATCATGACGGTAAACTGGGTGAGCAGG
This sequence comes from Pantoea sp. BL1, assembly GCF_000963985.1. Taxonomy (NCBI): domain Bacteria; kingdom Pseudomonadati; phylum Pseudomonadota; class Gammaproteobacteria; order Enterobacterales; family Erwiniaceae; genus Pantoea; species Pantoea sp. BL1. Next base: position 97,162 of record NZ_JZRH01000028.1, read on the forward strand.
TGCAGCACTTTGCCTTTGATCAGGGCACGGGCGCGGTGAAAGGGCGTCAGGATGGTGGCCACGCGCACTCAACCACCTTTACCCACGACGGCAAATATTTGTACGCTGCCGATCTCGGCGGTGACAAACTCCATGCCTACCGTTATCACGCCACTCAGTCTGAGCCACTGGAAGCGGACAACGCGCGTGACGTAATCTTTACCGCAGGTTCTGGCCCGCGTCATATGGTGTTCTCACCGGATGGCAAACATGCCTATGTCACCACGGAAATGGCCGGTGAGATCGCGGTGTTTACCGTGAAAGATGATCGCCTTGATCGCAGCGCTACTGTGAAACTGAACACTGAAAATAACAGTGCTGAATACCGTAGCGGCGGCGGAATTATTCTTAGTCCGAACGGTAAATATGTGATTGCGGCGAATCGTGGCTCAGATAATAAACTATTGGTGTTTAAAATTGAGACAGATGGCCAGTTAGGCAAGCCGGTCAGTTATAAAGCGAATGGTATCGAACCTCGGGCGTTCTCATTTGATGCCAGCGGAAAATATCTTTATGTCACAAACGTGTTCACCAACAATATTTCTCTATTCCATTTCGATGCGACTAGCGGTGCGCTGAAAGCGGCGGGCGATGCAGCGAAAATATCCACGCCCACGGATATCAAGTTTTTTAATTAAGCCACGAAGTGGGCGCATTGTTTTGCGCCCACTTCGTCATGTTATTTTATCTGCGACATTTCCAGCAGCGCCTCTTCCATTGAAGCACCAAACATTTGTCCGTGGGAAAGTCCTGGAAAGAGTTGGTAGCGTGCAACCGCGCCGTTCTCTGCCATATCCTCGATAGTGGTGCGTACTGCGCGCAACACTTCAGGCTCTGCCGTGTTGCTATCGCTGCGGCGGTCGCCATTCCCTTCCATCAGAGTGATCTGCTTATCACTGGCTTTTCGGGTCTGCATCTCACCTAATAAAGAATGGTACCCCTGGCCGATCGACGGGCTGGCAGCGAAATAACGCGTAAACACCGGAGAGGAGAGGTAGCTGTCGAGTACAAACAACCCGCCGTAGGAGTGTCCCCACAGCGCACGTTGCTGATGATTGATATGCAAACCTTTCTCCGCTGCGGGCAAAATACGCTGCTCAAGCAATTCGCGGAATGCGATGCTTCCGCCGCCCTTGCGACCGCGGCTGAAGGTGTATCCTGCATCGCCATGTTCTTTATCAGGCGGGGTGTAATCGAAAGTTCGCGCGTTGACATCAAACGGCAGGGTGGTTTGATACCCAACCACCACCAAAACCGGCGGGTTACCTGACGAGAGTTTTTGCAGCAGCGGGTCACTGAGTCTGTCCATCACCGCGTTGCCATCCAGCATCGCGATGACTGGATAGCCCGAAGGTGGAGGGGCTTTATCTGGCACGGCAGTCCAAACCTTGTAATGCCGCAGGCCATCCGCCGAATCAAATCCGCGAAGAGAGAACTGGTAAAAAGCGGAGCCCTTGTCGGCGATATTGGGGCCGAGTGGCGTCATATTGGGGCGTGCAACAACGCTGGTGGCGACACTGCCAAGTAACAATAACAGCAGGCCAATGGAACGGTTTATCGCTGAAAATCTATAAGGCATTGAAATCCTAATAATCTGATTTGTTGGTGCACATCACTCCGCACCATAATGAGAATGATTATTAATTTCAATGATTTTTAACTCTCAGCAGTATGTGTCAGTAGGGATGTTTTGACAGGAAGGTCTGTCATTATCGGTAGGAATTCATTCGATCAGTTCCAATCAACAGGGCGGCACGAAGCCGCCACCGTTCTATAACGTACGACGCTTTGCCCGCTGGAAAAACACCAGCCATACGCCCATCGAAGTGACGATCAGCACCCAACCCATCTGGCTGATCACTGCCTCCATAATGCCGTCCAGTGCAGGAGAGATCAGCGTGTTGAGCTGCAACACCGTTGACACTTCGTAACAGCCAATCGCAAAAGCCACCACAATCGAAAGCGACGAAATGGCGAGGGTATAATTGAGACTGCGCATTGGATCGAACTGCGACCAGCGATACAGCTTCAACATCATGACGCCATCAGTGGTATCGATGAGCATCATGCCCGCGGTGAACAATAGCGGCATCAACATAATGTGGAGTATCGCTTCGCCGCCCGCAGCATGATTGGCCGACATGCCGAAAATCGCCACTTCGGTGGCGGTATCAAAACCAATGCCAAACAGAAATCCAATCAGGAACAGATGATGGCTTTTGCTCACCATGCGAAACAGCGGGGCGCACAGCCGGGTCAACACGCCATGGTGATGGCTTGCCTGCGGAACAGGGGTTGCATCGCCGCGCAGCAACCTCTGACGTTGACGAAAACATTGCCACAGCGTTCGGCTGTTAGCCCAGGCGAGCAACAACAGAAACGCGCCGGAGATCAGCGTGCTGATCATACCGCCGACTTCCTTGACGCCCGGAAACATCTGTTGCAGCGGTCGAGTGGTTAAGGCGAATATCAGGCAGGCGATCAGCACCACGGAGGCATGCCCCAGCGAAAACCACATTCCCGCCGTGAAAGGGCTCTTCCCCTCATTGCTCAGCTTGCGCGTGGCATTATCGATGGCGGCAATATGGTCGGCATCGACGGCATGGCGTAACCCAAACAGATACGCCAACAGCGCTACGCTGAGCGCGGCGGGTGAATGCTGAAACGTCACCAACGCCGTGCCGATCACCAGCAAGTTGAACAGCATCGCGCCGCTTATCACCGCCATGCCTTTCTGCTTATTACTCAGCACTTTCATAGATGCTCCCCAAATGATTATCCAACGGCGGCGAAGACCCGCAGCGGCTGGATTGATGGCGGCATTGCGTGGTGATCATGATGGTGGTGATGATGATGATCATGGTCATGTAAATGGTCGGGCGGACAGCTGGCGGCGGCGAGATCCACCGGGCTGCCGTGAGGGGTGTTGAGGAACGCCTGACGCCATTGCTCTTCACGACTCAATAATTCGGACCGCGGGATCAGATGATGCTGGGACAAGATCTTTTCCAGGCAACTCAGCCATTGCCGATAGTAAGCGGTGTGAGCACTTTCATCGCTGCGTTGTGGAGCGTGATGAATCTCCTGCGCAAATTGTTCCACCCATTGCGGCCAACTAAAATAGCCGCGCTGTGATAGCGCCACCGCGATAACAAAGGCATCGGCTTCCCACGGTTGTGCGAAAGCAGGATCGGCTTCTGTGACTTGAGCGATGATGGCATGCAACTCATCCATGCGTCGCCTCCTCAGTTTTGCCCTGAATATAGTCGGACCAGACGCTGAGATGAACACTGAAATTATCGTTGGTCTCTCCCCATAATTCAGCGGCGCTGAATTTCACCAGATAGACATACTGCGGCTTTTCCTGCTGATGCGCGACCAGTGCATCGGGAAACACGCAGGCACCGTAGTTCGCGACAATCACCCCTTTTTTACCGCGCGCATAGCGAGGCAAACGTGTATGACTGAGCGGATTCAGATTCTGCGTAATAATGGTGTCGCCGGGTTGATATTCAGGAGCGACATCTACCGGACGATGATAATTAGGTGGCGTGGTGATTAAATCGAGATAGCCTTGCGGTGAATAGGTGTTCATCATAAGTCCTCAGGCAGAGAGTTCAGTGAGACGCTGTTGTAATTCCTGCTCGGTAAATACACCTGTCTTACACATCAACTGTTCAATCGCAAACAACCAGTGCTCGTAATAGCTCGACTGCAAATATTCGGTCACCGGCATTTTTTCGATTTCATAGCGAAAATCATCCAATACGATCTTTCCGCTCATGAAAAAGACCAGCGTGGTGGCGAAAATATCTTTTTCCCACTGGCTGTGAAAATTAGGTTCGTTGGCCTCCATTTCAATGGGGCCTAAATTCTGCATGCCGCCGCAATCGTGGATATTATTCATGGCTGCTCCCCGCTTAAAGAATACGTGTACCGATCATTGAATCCCGGGTGACTAATTGGGCTAAGGCGTTTTCATCCAGCCCCTCACTGTGAGCAGGCGGCTGTGGCAGGACGAAATAACGGATTTCTGCGTTGCTGTCCCAGACGCGAATCTCTTTGCTGGCGGGGATATCCGTACCAAATTCCGCTAAGACTCCACGCGGGTCGATGACTACGCGCGAGCGATAAGGCGTGGATTTAAACCAGATGGGAGGCAAACCCAGTACCGGCCATGGGTAGCAGGAGCACAGTGTGCAAACCACAATGTTGTGCACGCTATCTGTGTTTTCCAGCACATGCAGTGTGGCCCCTTCAAACCCGGCAAAGCCCAGTTCGTTAACTGCATCGCGACCGTTTTCCAGCAAACGTGCTTTGAACGCGGGATCGCACCAGGCTTTTGCTACCACCTGCGCGCCATTGCGTGGGCCGACTTTGGTTTCGAAATAGTCCACGATGGTGTCAGTCACGTCCTGGCTCAGGAAACCTTTTTCTGACAAGAGGGACTGAATAGCACGGATCTTTAACGCAGCATCAGATGGTAATACGGAATGGTCCGACATTGTGACTCCTCAATAAGATGATAGGGGTGAGGACGATCAGGATTTAAAACGGTAATCCATCTGTAAATTACATCTTTGTTCAGACCGCCATCTGCTGTGTTTTATCGGACAGCGTCAGTGACTGAATTTTATTTGCACCGAAAGAGTGCCTGTTGCTGTGTTTAAGTGCATTAAACAAGTCAGTGAATAAATAAAATGTCGCTATTTGATTGTGCTCTTTAAAGTGGCTGGCGGATTAAGCCCAGCTCTGAACTCGCTGGTGGCCAGTGGAGCCAGTATATAAATAACCTGGGCATTCATTTTTAATTTCTGGCCCGGTTATTGCTAATCTCAATGACATGCCCCAATGCTGTGGCTCTTGATTTCCATTTATGCAGACAGTGCAGTCTGCTGCTCATCTCTGTTTCTTCCGGTTCCCGGAATACTCCATCTCTATTCATTCCAATAACTTCATTGCGAGGGTGCTATGGCTATTAGTCGTCGTTCATTTCTTCAGGGATCTGCCGTATCGGCATTAGGCCTGGCAGCAGGGGTTGCACCAACATTCACCTTAGCCGCTGACAGCAAAGACGCTATCAAAGTGGCGAGCATTCTTGACCTCTCGGGCGGACTGGATATTTACGGCAAACCCATGTCCAACGCCATCAATCTGGCCGCGGATGAGATTAACGCCGCTGGAGGATTATTAGGCCGACCGCTGCAAATCATCAATTACGATGCGCAATCCAACATGCAGCTCTACGCGCAATACGCCCAGCAGGCCGCGCTGAAAGACAAAGTGGCGGTGGTGCACGGCGGCATTACTTCCGCATCGCGCGAAGTGATTCGTCCGGTATTGGATCGTTTCCGTTCCCTCTATTTTTATCCTGCGCAGTATGAAGGCGGTGTGTGTGACCGCAACTACTTCTCATCCGGCTCCACACCTGCGCAGACCGTGGAAAAACTGGTGCCTTATGCGATGAAAAAGTGGGGCAAAAAAGTCTATGTAGTGGCAGCGGATTATAACTACGGCCAGATTGTTTCATCGTGGGTGAAGAAGTCGGTACGTGATAACGGCGGGGAAGTGATGACGGTGGAGTTCTTCCCGCTGGATGTGACTGACTTTGGTGCCGCGATTTCAAAAATCCAGAGCGCTAAACCTGACATGGTGTGGTCAGCCCTGGTCGGTGGTGCGCATATCTCCTTTTATCGCCAGTGGCACGCCGCAGGTATGAGCAACAAAATCCCCATCGCTTCCACGGTGTTTGGCGGCGGTAATGAACACATCATCCTGTCACCTGAAGAGAGCAACGGCATTCTGGTGGCGGCAAATTACATGCAAGAGATCCCGTCTGCTGAGAATAAAGCCTTCGTGGATAAATTCCATGCACGTTACGGCGACATGTACATCAGCGACCTGGCGATGGGCGCGTATCAGGGCATGTTGATTTGGGCCGAAGGGGTGCGTAAGGCGGGTGATATTGACCGCATGAAAGTGATCGAGGCACTGGAATCAGGCGTCACATTGACGTCTCCAAGCGGCCAGTTAACGGTCGACCCCACCACGCATCACTGCTCGCTGGATGTGCACATTGCCGAGGTAGAGAACCATCAGATGAAAATTCTGGAAACCTTCACCAATCAGGCACCGGTTGATACGGCAATGGTGTGCGACCTGAAGAAAAACCCACGCGATACCAAACAGTATCAGATCGAGTTGTAACGGGAGCCCTGTATGGATCTGTCGATTATCTATGGCATTGAAGTGCTGAATGCCATCGCGGTACTGGTGATTATGAGCCTGGGCCTGGCGGTGGTCTTTGGCATGATGAAGATCGTCAATATGGCGCACGGCGAATTTATGATGCTGGGCGGCTATAGCGCAATCATGGCTACCAACCACTTTGGCGTGCCGATCTGGATTTCGATGCTGGTGATTGCACCTCTCAGCGTCGGGGTTTTTGGCATCGTGATTGAGCGCGTCATTATTCGCCATCTGTATGGCCGGATGATCGACACCATGCTGGCCACCTGGGGTTTGAGCCTGGCGCTGATTGGCGCTGCCACTATGCTGTTTGGCAATACCACGCTGGGTATCAGTTCGCCGCTGCCGAGCGTCAGTGTCGGCAGCTACAGTACCAGCGGCTATTCACTATTTATGATTGTGTTTGCGCTGTGTCTGGTGGCGGCATTGTGGCTGCTGCTGCGTTTTACCACGCTGGGTTTATGCGCGCGTGCCACGATGCAAAATGCACGTATGGCGGCGGCACTCGGCAGTAATCCCGGCAAAATTTACAGCCTGACATTTGGCCTTGGCGCGGCACTTTCGGGGTTGGGTGGCGCGTTGCTGGCACCGATCACCGGGGTGATCCCGACGATTGGTGTCAGCTTTATCGCCAAAGCCTTTATTACGGTGATTGGTGGAGGGAGTGCCATTATTGCCGGCACGCTTTCATCCTCCACGCTGTTCGGCACCATTTCGCAATTGGTCACCTATCTCTCCACACCCGTGTTTGGAGCGGTGGCGTTGTTGTTAAGTGCCATCGTACTGCTGCGTCTGCTGCCGCAGGGCATCACCGGCCGCTTCTTCAGGAGATCGCTTTAATGAAACTGTTCTCAGAAAAAGTGCGCATCGTGCTGAGTGCGCTGATGCTGATCCTGCTGGCATTTTGGCTCTCTGGCGTGATTGAGCTTTACACCTTGCTCTCTATCACGGTGTTTCTGGTGATGGGTTTGTTGTCACTGAGCCTGGCCTTTATTTGGGGTTACGGCGGCATCCTCTGTTTTGGTCAGGCGGCATTTTTTGGCCTGGGGGCGTATACCTACGCCATTTGCGCCATTAACTGGGGTGATTCCACCTGGGCGGTGGTGATGGCGATCTTTTTGCCCACGCTGTTCTCGCTGCTGCTTGGTTACGTGATCTTCTACGGCGGCGTCAGTGATGTGTACCTCGGCGCGATCACGTTAGCCGTGAGCCTGGTGCTGTTTAACTGGGTGAACTCCACCTCGGGCAGTGAGTACCACATTGGCGAAGCGCTACTGGGTGGATTCAATGGTATTCCGTCAGTGCCGACACTTAACTTGCCATTCCAGCCAGATGCCATTTTGTCACCGGAGGCGATCTTTATGGTGACGGCTGGTGCGTTGGCGCTCTGCTATGCGCTGCTGAAGTTTGTGCTGCTCAGCCGCTTTGGCAAAACGGTGGTGGCCATTCGGGAAAACGAACAGCGCGCGGGTCTGCTCGGCTACAACGTGCCGGCTCATAAGCTCGTCACCTTTGCCATTGGCGCGGCAATGGCCGGGTTAGCGGGATGCCTCTACGTCAACTGGGGTGCCTTTGTCAGCCCCGGCGTGTTTAGTATCAGCCAGTCGGCACAGATCATCATTTGGGTGATTGTCGGAGGGCGCGGCACGCTGATCGGTCCGGTGATCAGCTGTGTGCTGTTGCAGTGGATGGTGACGCGGCTGGGAGCGCAGCAGACGGTGGACGTCAATCTGGTATTGGGCGTCATTCTGGCGGTGTTTGTGCTGCTGATCCCCGGAGGCATTTTGCCGACCCTACAACGATTGGGGCGGCGTAAGCGCCTGACCACGTCAACCCCATCCCGCACGCAGGTGAGTGAGGTGAAACAATGACGGCAACAGTCCTGTTAGAAACCCGCAAAATGGGCGTCAGTTTTGGCGGTGTGCATGCCGTTAAAGCAGTGGATTTCACTCTGCATGAGGGAGAGCTGCGCTGTCTGATTGGCCCTAACGGTGCGGGGAAGAGCACCTTTTTCAAAATGCTCAGCGGCCAGGTGACGGCCACGCGCGGGGAATGCCGCTACCGCGATCAGGTGATCTCCGGTAAACGCCCCTGGGATATCGCACGGCTGGGCATCGGCATCAAAACTCAGGTGCCAAGCGTATTTGAAGGGTTAAGCGTACGGGAGAATCTCTGGCAAGCAGCGGCGAACAAGCTGGCGAAAGCGGCGCTACCCGCCGCGATTGATCAGGTGTTGCACGATATCGGACTGCAGGATCATCAGGATGCCGTGCTTTCTGAGCTGGCGCACGGGCAGCGTCAGTGGGTGGAATTAGGGATGATCCTGATTTCACGTCCTCAGTTGGTGCTGCTGGATGAACCCGCCGCCGGCATGACACATCAGGAAGTACGCAAAACCGCGCAACTGATTAAAGCCATCAATCAGCAGAGCACCGTGGTGGTGGTGGAGCACGATATGGAGTTCATCAGCATGATCGCGCAACAGGTCACGGTATTTAATCAGGGCGCGGTACTGGCAGAAGGGAGCTTCCGCGAAGTGACGCAGAATCCATTGGTGAAAGAGGCGTATCTCGGCAATCTGGAGATTAAACATGCTTGAAATTAAAGAGATGGTCTCGGGCTATAACAAAATTCCGGTGTTGCACCTGTCCGAGTTGTTTGTTGGGGCGAAATCCTTCACCGGCGTGTTAGGGCGAAATGGCATGGGAAAAACCACGTTGTTACGCACCATTATGGGAGAACTCCCGGCCTGGCAAGGGACCCTTGCGCTCAACGGCATTGATATCACGCGCTATCAGGCGCACCAACGGGCGTCGGCGGGCATTGGATTTGTGCCGCAGGGGCGGCAAATTTTTCCGCTGTTGACAGTGGAGGAGAATCTGCGCATGGGCTGCGTGAAGCATTTTTCCCGCGCGGGTCAGATCATCGAACAGATGCTGGAGATTTTTCCGCGTCTGAAACGTTTACTGGCCCAACCGGGCGGCGCGTTGTCTGGCGGCGAGCAGCAGTTGCTGGCTTTGGCGCGCTGTCTCTGCGGGCAGCCACAACTGGTGTTGCTGGATGAACCCACCGAAGGCATTCAACCGAATATTTGTGAGGAGATCATCGAGACGCTGCAACGGCTGAGGCATGAAATGGATATCTCGATCATTCTGGTGGAGCAGGATATTGAGTTTCTGTATGCGCTCTCGGATCGGATCCATGTGATTGAAAAAGGTCAGATTGTGCAGCAGATTGATCCGCGCACCCAACCAAGTGCGGCTGTTGCCGAGCAATATTTAGGGTTTCATGTTTAAGGGTTTGCTCACCTGCACGGGCTGTGCGGGTGAGCGGATTCGCCTCCGCTGTCGCTATCGACACAACATCCGGCAGTGACAACACAGCACCACCGCATTGACTCATTTAACGTGATGCTTCCTCTTTCAGGATGCACACAGGTGAAACATGAATGAGTCATCACTGCTGACCTCTCTTGCAGGTGTCCGATTGCATATTTTCCATCCTGACTCACAGAGCGTGCGGGCCTTTTGCGCCTCTCTGGCACAACTCGGCTGTCATGCACAGCAAAGCTGGCCGCCGGTGGCAGATCTTCCGGCGGATAGGCAGCTTTTGCTGGTGGCGATTGAAAATCATCATGAAGCGGTGCTGACGCGCCTGTTTAGCGCACTGAAGCACTCTCACATACCGACCATTGCTTTGGCGAATTGCCATGATGCACGGTTGTTTCCGCTGTTATTAACGTTACAACCCATGGCGATTGCTGAGCGAGAACTCAATCCGTTTGCTCTGATTGTGCAGATGATTGGTACCTGGCAATCCGCGCAGCAACAGGTGCAATTGCGTCATGAACTGCTGGCACGACAACAGCGCACGGCAAGAAATGAACGCCTGGCGCAGGCCAAAGGCGTGCTGATGCAAAATTTTGGTTTGGATGAATCCGGCGCCTATCGGTTGATGCGCACCGAAGCGATGAACACACGCAGCAGCCTGGAATTCACGGCCGAGCGCGTGATTAATCAGCTTGAAAAAGGGTAAGGCTGGTGGGACTTGCGGCCTGAAGGCCGCATCCGACAGCTTATCGTGACGCTTCAGTCTGGCGTAAAAGGCTGCTGGGGGTATAACCAAAGGCTTTGCGAAACGCCAGACTGAAATGCGACATGTCGCTAAAGCCATGATCCAAAGCCACCTGCGTGATGTTACGCGCTTTACCCTCTGCCAGTGCTCTGCGGCATGACAGTAAGCGCTCCTGCCAGACGAAATTCATCGGCGTCGTACCGTGCGCGGCAAATACCCGACTGATGGTGCGTGGGGAAACATGGTGTGCATTGGCAATTTGCGCCATTGTAAGCTCGGCTTCGTGCAGATTCTGCCGCAGATAGCTCACAACCCGCGAATAGAGATCCGGCTTCAGCGCATCATCCCCTTTCTGCAGATTGACGCTAACCGAGATCATATTGATCAACGTGTTAGCGAACTGCTCGGCAAGAAAGCCATTTTCACATTCGGCGTTGAAAATAAAAGCTTCCTGCAACAGTTGCTTAAGCGATGTCATGCCGGGGCGTTGCAGATCCAGCGTTTTCCCTGCCAACCGGGTGATGGCGGGTGCCTCTTTTTCAATCATTTGTCGTGGAAGATGCACAATATTGATTGCCACGTTATCCATGGTGAAATCAAAGGGTGTGGCGGCATCGTAGATCACAACATCACCCGCGCTGACGCGCGATTGATTTTCATTCTGACGCAACGTGCCACTTCCAGAACGGACATAGCCAAGATAAAAGTCATGGTTAGGATGGCGACGAATGCACTCTGGTGTTCGTTGCCACACCAGTGCGGTTTGTGACACGTGATGGGCGATATCGACATGACCCAGCATGGAGTAACTAAAGCTACCGGAGAATGCACCTGCGTGGGTCTGCCGTGCTTCTGCTTTAATCAGGCGCGAACAGACAGCATCGCGCCAGGCATCAAAACGATGGCGATTATCCAGATGATCGGTGGTGAAAGTTTCTTTCATAGTTACGTCCCCTAAACCTGGCGAAAAAGGGCGAAATCAGGACAAATCAAGCAAATTTCAGGCCATAACCACATAAAAAAGCCGCGTTGATTAATCAACGCGGCTGGCGCGGGGAGTGTTACAGGGCAGGATGTTTTTTATGCCATTCAGTCACTTGCTGGTACGCCCAGGCCCCCTGAATCATCGCGGTTTCATCGAAATGCGCGGCGACTAACTGGAAGCCAATCGGTGCACCCGCCGCCGTCATGCCACAGGGCAATGTGATGGTGGGATGCCCGCTGGCGTCAAATGCACTGGTATAGCGCAACACGCCATTAAACAGTGCCTGATCGGTACCAAAACGGGTCATGGTATCCCAGGTTAATCCGGCGTAAGCGGTGGCCGGTGCCAGGATCAAATCAACCTGTGTAAACAGGGCGGAAATATCACCACGCAGCGCGGCACGGCTTAATAGCAGGCGTTGATACTCCAGCGCGGTCACCTGATGACCTAGATCGAGCAGACCCGACAAACCTGGACCGTATTTCTCTTTCTGCGCGGGATACGTTTCTTCATGCGCCAGCGCGGTTTCGACTGCACAAAGGGCGCTCCACTCGGCTGCGGCCTTTTCGGTATCCGGCACGGTGATTTCTACCATGGTCGCACCCAGTGACGTCAGAGTCGCAATCGCTGACTCCAGTGCGGTGCGTGTTTCCGCATCCACCTTCTCCAGCGCCCAGTTTTTATCGATGCCGATGCGCATTTTGCTGACGCCGCGTGTCATCATCGCCAGATAATCGGGCACGGGTTCGCTGCTCGAGGTGGGATCTTTGTCATCACGCCCGGCGATAGCCTGCAGCATGGCCGCCGCATCGGCGGCTGATCGCGCCATTGGCCCAATATGGTCAAGCGAGGCAGCCAGTTCACAGGCACCGTGGCGCGTGACGCGCCCCCAGGTCGGTTTGATGCCGGTCAGGCCGTTGGCGTTGGAAGGAAAGCGAATTGAACCACCGGTATCCGTTCCGATCGAACCAAAGCACAGGCCAGCGGCGGTTGCCACGCCAGAACCGCTTGAAGAGACGCCCGTCCAGAGTGCGCTCCCCCATGGGTTGTTCGGGCGAGTGATGTCGGGATGGTGATCGGCAAAGGCACTTTCTGTTTGCGTGAGTTTGCCGAGGATCACGGCTCCGGCAGCACGAAAACGATCAACCACCGTTGAGTCTTCTGCCGGGTAATGATCTTTATGGATGATCATGCCGTGGCTGGTGGGCGCATCTTTGGTCCAAATCAGATCCTTCAAGGCAATGGGAACGCCATGCAGCGGGCCGCGCATTTGTCCGGCGGCAATTTCTTTATCTGCTTCTGCGGCTTGTTTCAACGCGCTGTCTCGCATGACATAGAAGAAGCTGTGCAGATCACTATCAAGCATATCGATACGCGCCAGCATCGCTTCCGTGACTGCCACTGAGGTGATGTCACCTGATTGAATCAGGCGTCCAATTTCCAGCAAGCTTTTGTAGTGCAGGTTGTTCATCGCGACCGTTCCTCCGGGGAAAAGGGCTGCCTGTAAAGCAGACAATGTGTTGATCAACAACCTAAATCAGACTTACGGGCTCGGCTGTGTTTAAGCAGACAGATGCTGTGCCAGAAGTGCCAGCGGCATATTCGGCTGCTGACGTTAAGCGGATGGAATGGAGATTAAAGCCTGGAAAAGTGGTGCCGATAACCCTAAGGAATAGTTCACAAGAAGGATTATTTTAATGCTAAATGGGATTGGCAACAGCGTATTACGCAACCTGATTTCCGTAGGTTCAAACGTAAACACCACCGCGAACAGTACAGCAGCACAAAGTCACTTGCAGGCAGAGGCATCGACTAAAGTCACCTTCAGTGAGGTAAGTGAAGCAATAGCGGCAATTTATAAAATTGTGCCGGCACAGGTGCAGAACAGTGGGGCTTTGAGCAGCAATTTACAGGCGCAACTCAACGCGGCGTCGCAGTCGGGTGGCGTTGGCATGAGTGGTATCGGCAGCAGTTTGCTCAAGGGCTTAAAACAGAGTAGTGACAACGTCACTTTGAGTGTGCCCGCTACCGCAGCGACCAGCGTCGCCAGCAGCAGCCAGAGTGCAGTGGCACTCACTGTCACCACACAATCGGGGATTGAGGTGAGTCTGCAAATGACGCGCCAACAGGGCGGATTGGTGGTGGAGCTGAATACCAGCGGGGGTAAACTCAACCGTGATGAAGCTGCAGCCATCAGCCAGCTCTCCGACGGCTTGCAAAAAGCGCTGGACGGTTTGGATGCAGGGAACACGCAATTAGATATCAGCGACCTGATGAAGTTTGATAGCGCGCAATTGAAAAGCGTCGATCTGAAGACCGATCTGCGCAATGGCAACAATGTGACGCAATCACTCAACCTTCACGCGGACGATAAAGAGCGCTGGCTCGGTTTTCACAATGGGGATGTCAGTATCAAACTCGATACTGATGTGTCAAAGCTGACTCAGGCAGGCAGCGCCGAACAGCAGGCGGCCGCACTCGATCAGTGGTCCGCCAAATTTGATCAGGCAGCAGCGCGTGGGCACGGCGATCGCGACATGCTGGACCTCTTTAAGGCCAGTTTCCGCGCACTGAATACCACGGAAGGACAGGCAAGCCACAGCATAAACACGCAGCGAGTGATCGCCATTGATGCCAATGCTGCTAAAAACGGTGCCATTAGCGGGTTAGCCGATTTCTCTGCCAGCTATCAGCAGACGCCACGCTCTGATAATCCCTATAAGCCGGAAGAGCAGGACACTTTTTCATTAGAGGTTGCGCAGCAAACTCGCTCGCAGCAGCATACTGATACCCAGGATTTGACACAGGATACGCTGTTCAAACTCAAAGCCAGTTTCCACACCGCACTCGATTCTGACGGGGCAGCGAAACTGACTGCACTTAAGTCATCACAGAATTACCGCTACCATCTGATTGACGATGAAGAGCGTAGCCAGACCGCGGTTTCGCAGAACAAAAAGGGGGAGCTGACAGCGCAAACCACGCAGCAACTCACCCAGCATGAAACGGTAAAAAGCTATCAGCAGGCGAAGCTGATCGACAGTATCGAAATACCACACAGCGAAAAAAAGGTCTCTTCGCTGAACTACGCTCGTGCGCTGTTTGAGCGAGAGAATTAAGCAGGATGCCCAGCGTACTCTATATCGGCGTTGGGCATTAATTTAACTTAATGCGTTTTTTAACCATACATAGCGTTAATTGCTATTAAGGTTATTTTCAGTTTTTTCTGGCTAACTATCAGCCACTCACATTCTATTTCGCCCTTCTTCAAGCCTTCCTTTTTCCATATCTGATTAATGAAAACGGATTGCTGGATATAGCATAACCCCGCTATTTACTTGCTTTATTCCCGCTGATTATTATCGCGATCAATTCGTTATTAATTCTACGGCTCGCTGCATATTTAAACGCGGGCTTGTTGTTCACTGAGCGATAAAGAAGTGAAATCAACCATGACGCAAAAAAGTCACGTCTATGAGCCACATGCTGCGGTGATAACCTCGGATGCCGAAGCCATCGCAGCCGCAAAGCATCTGGCCGAACAAGCGCTGGCGGGTGCGGTAGATCGCGACCAGCAGCGCATTTATCCGCGAGAACTCCTTAATCAGTTCACCCAGATGGGGCTGGGCAGTATCAGCGTGCCGCGCGAGTTTGGCGGCGGCGGATTGTCGTTCCAGACCGTGGCAGAAGTTTTTCGTGTGATCTCGGCCAGCGATCCCTCACTGGGTCAAATTCCACAAAATCATTTTGGCTTAATTCAATTCATTCTCGGCGAAGGTAGCGCAGAACAGCAGCAGTTTTTACTGAGCGAAGTGGTACTGGGTAAACGTTTGGGTAATGGCGGGCCGGAGAAAAACACCAAACACACGCGAGATGTACAGGCACAACTGGTGGCAACGTCACAGGGTTTGCAGCTGACAGGCGAAAAGTTCTATTCCACCGGCGCGCTGTTTGCGGACGTCCTTGCTACCACCGCTATTCACGGCGAACAGGCGGTAATGGCGTTTATTCCACTGCCCGCTGAAGGGGTGGAAATTATTGATGACTGGTCAGGTATCGGACAGCGCACCACCGCCAGCGGCACGGTGAAATTGCAGCAGGTCAGGGCGGATGCGGCGCTGACCATGCCGCTGCCTGTCACTGATAAACCCACGCTGCGCGGTGCGGTGTCTCAGCTGATTCAGGCTGCGATTGATGCCGGGATCGCACAAGGTGCACTGGATGAGGCACTGGCGTTTGTGCGCAGCAGTTCCCGTCCATGGGTCGATGCGGGAGTGAGTCGCAATGCCGACGATCCTTATATTCTCGCCGATGTCGGGCGCATTAGCACCGAGCTAAGCGCAGCGAATGCCCTGCTTAAACGCGCCGCTCGCGTGATTGACAGCGTTGACCAGCAGTCACTCACCGCTGAAAACTGCGCGCGCGCCTCGATTGCGGTAGCAGAAGCCAAAGTGCTCACAACAGAAATCGCACTGAGCGCCAGCGAGAAATTGCTGGAATGGGGTGGCAGCCGCGCCACGCTACTGCGTCATGGCCTCGATCGCCATTGGCGTAATGCGCGCACCCATACGTTGCACGATCCCGTCCGCTGGAAACATCACGCCATCGGTAACTACTACCTCAACGACGTGCTACCTGCGCGTCATGCCTGGATTTAAGGAGTCAACATGACGCAGGTTTCCCCAAAGCAGCTGGCACAGCGCATCAGCAGTGCGGCACAGGCGCTGGATGTGGCGCAGCAACTGGCAACACGCTTTCGCAGCGGTTCAGCCCAGCGCGACCATGCACGGGAATTGCCGCATGCAGAGTTGCAGCTCTATTTCCAGTCAGGGCTCGGCGCGATCACCGTGCCTCGAGCCTATGGTGGCATTGCTATCTCTTCGGCCGAACTGGCTGAGATATTTGTGATACTCAGCGCGGCGGATGGATCAATTGGGCAGGTACCTCAGAATCATTTTTATGCGCTGGAAGTGCTGCGGATTAACGGCAGCGAGGCGCAACAGCAGCGACTGTACGCTGAAGTATTAGCCGGAGTGCATCTGGGCAATGCCTTAGCGGAGTTTAGCTCGCCCTCCGCGCACCAACGCACCACGGCGATCGCGCAACAAGCTGAGGGACTGCGCCTCAATGGCGATAAGTTTTATGCCACTGGCGCGCTGTTTGCCGATCGAATCCCTACGCTAGCGCTAGCCGATGACGGTAAAGAGCAACTGGTGTTTGTGCCGCGACAGCAAGCGGGCGTTGTGGTGATTGATGACTGGAGCGGTTTTGGTCAGCGAACCACGGGCAGCGGCAGCGTGCAGTTCCGTGAGGTCGTGATTGCGGCAGAAGATGTGGTGCCATTCCAGACGGCGTTTGAACGCCCGACGACCGTTGGCCCGTTTGCGCAGATCATGCATGCCGCGGTTGATCAGGGAATCGCGCGCGAGGCGTTTAACGACCTACTCCGTTTTGTCCGTGAACGCGCGCGGCCGTGGCCGGACAGCGGGCTAGAGAAAGCCAGCGAGGATCCGCTCACGCTGGATCGCATTGGTCGTCTGGCGGCACGACTCAGCGCGGGTGATGCGCTCCTGGCAATCGCCGGAGATGCCGTCGATGCCGCACAGCGCGACAGCAGTGCTGAAAACGTTGCGCTTGCCTCGGTGGAGGTAGCGAAAGCACGGGCCTGGACCACAGAGGTGTCGCTGGAAGCGGGAAATTTACTGTTCGAGTTGGGCGGATCGCGATCCAGCTTGCGTGAGCACAATCTGGATCGCCATTGGCGTAATGCGCGAACTCATACGCTACACGATCCGGTGCGTTGGAAATATCCGGCGATCGGCAACTATCTGCTTAACGGCGTACTGCCGCCGCGTCGGGGGACAATATGAGTCAGAAGCAGATCTTACTTAATGCTTTTAACATGAACTGTGTTGGGCACATCCATCATGGCATGTGGACGCATCCACAAGATCGCTCCGTGGATTTCAATTCGCTGTCCTATTGGCTGGATTTGGCGCGATTGCTGGAGCGCGGCCTTTTTGACGGCCTGTTTATTGCTGACATTCTCGGTGTTTATGACGTGTATCAACAGGGGATTGGATTGACCGCAAGTGAGTCAATTCAGTTACCGGTTAACGATCCATTAATGCTGATATCAGGCATGGCTAGCGTGACGCAACATCTTGGTTTTGGTGTGACAGCAAACCTGAGTTATGAAGCGCCATATCCTTTCGCTCGCCGTTTCTCCACCCTGGACCATCTCACTCAGGGCCGCATTGGCTGGAATATCGTCACCGGTTACCTCGATAGCGCCGCACGAGCAATGGGGCAGCATCAATTACAGGCTCACGACCGTCGTTATGACCAGGCAGATGAGTTTCTCGACGTGGCTTATCAATTGTGGGAAGGCAGTTGGCAGGATGATGCCTTGCAAGCGGACAAGGCTAAACGGCTCTACGCTGATGCCAGTAAGATCCATGCCATCAACCATCAGGGCGAATTTTATCAGGTGCAGGGCTATCACTTGAGCTGCCCGTCACCACAGCGCACGCCGCTGCTGTTTCAAGCCGGTTCATCAGCGCGAGGCGTACAGTTTGCTGCACGTCACGCCGAGTGCTCATTTGTGAATGCGGCTTCGCCTTCTGCCATGCGTGAACAGTCTCAACGCCTACGGCAAGCTGCAGTGGCAGCGGGGCGTCATGCTGACGATCTCCGCATTTTTATGGGCGTTAGCGTGATCGTGGCACCCACCGAACGCGAAGCGCAGGAAAAGCAGCGTAGCTATCTCGAATACGCCAGTCCTGAAGCGGGCCTTGCCCATTTCTCCAGCTCTATTGGCCTCGATCTTGCGGCCTTTGGACTGGATGAACCGATACAAACGGGTGATACCCGCGCGATCGAATCCGTCAGTAAAGCTTTTAGCGGCTGGACACGACGCCGTTTGCTGGAGCAGCACGCGATGGGGAGCCGTTATCCGCTAATTGTCGGCAACCCGTCGCAGGTTGCAGATGCGCTAATCGAGTGGATCGACGAAGGTGATATTGATGGCTTTAACCTGACGCGCATCCTTAACCCGCAAAGCTACCGCGATTTTATCGACTTGGTGGTGCCTGAATTACAGCAGCGTGGCCGCTATAAGACGGCTTATCAGCCCGGCAGCTTACGGCAAAAAATATTCCACCAGCAGGACCGTTTGCCCGACCGCCACCCGGCGGCGCGCTGGCGGCCTGCCAATAACCTTCGTTAATTTAACCTCAGGGATTTGATATGAAAATTGCACAGGTACTGGCGCTTAGCGCCTCGATTTTGACCTTCGGCGCTTTTGCCGCCAATGATTACAGCGGCCCGCTGAAAGTCGGCACCACAGCCGCCTTCGCGCCACCGCTGGAAACTGCGGTGGCCGAAGCCAAAAAACAGGGGCTTGAAGTGCAGCTGGTGGAGTTCACAGACTGGACAGCACCCAATGTCAGCGTTGAGAACGGTGACATCGACGTGAACCTGTTCCAGCACAAACCCTTCCTGGAAAACGCCAATCAGCAGGGCGGTTTCCATCTGGTGCCTTATGCACCGGCGATCATCAATAACATCGGTCTTTATTCGAAAAAACATACTGCCATTGATCAGATCCCTGACGGCGGTACGGTGGCGATTGCCAACGATCCCATTAATGGCGCACGCGGTTTATTGCTGTTGCAGAAGGCAAAACTGATCACGCTGAAGCCGGGTGCGGGTCTGAAATCCACCGTGGATGATATTGCCAGCAATCCGAAGCACCTGAAGATCATCGAAGTTGAAGCGGTACAGCTGTCGCGTTCGCTGGATGAAGTCGATCTGGCGCAGGGCTATCCGCACTATCTGCGTTTGTCGAAAACCATCGATCCGAACAATGCGCTGCTGTTTGATGGCCTCGAACATCCTGAGTATGTGATTCAGTTTGTGGTGCGCGAAGGGCATCAGGACGATCCGCGCCTGAAGAAGTTTGTCGATATTTACCAGCATTCCCCAGTGGTGCGCGCCAAACTGGATGATTTCTACGGCAAGCTCTATCAGCCTGGCTGGAGCCAGTAAGGATGGTGAGCCTGACCATTCCCGGCGAGCGTGAGGCGCTGTTGACGCCCACCATGGACGCGCCTGGCAAGGTGCACGTGCAGATCCGTGGGCTGAGCAAACGTTATGTCGGACAGACGCAAGAGGCGCTAAAGGGCATTGATTTGCAGGTTAAGCGCGGTGAAATTTTTGGCATTATCGGCCGCAGCGGCGCGGGTAAATCGACGCTGATCCGCTGCCTTAATCGTCTGGAAAATCCTACGCAGGGAACGGTGGTGATAGACGGTATCGATCTCAGCCGTTTAACCGACCGCGAACTGGTGGCGTGGCGTCGCCGCACCGGGATGATCTTTCAGCACTTCAACTTGCTTTCGGCCAAAACGGTTCGAGAAAACATCGAGTTGCCGTTAAAAGTAGCGGGGGTGCCCGCAGCGCAACGGCGGCAAAAGGTTGATGAGTTACTGGCGCTGGTGGGATTGGAAGAGCGTCAACATGCGTGGCCAGCCCAACTTTCCGGTGGCCAGAAGCAGCGTGTTGGTATCGCGCGCGCGCTGGTGCATGATCCAGAATTGTTGTTGTGCGATGAGGCGACCTCGGCGCTCGATCCCGAAACGACGCGTTCGATTTTGACGCTGTTAAAGAAAATCAATCAGCAGCGGCATATCACCATTGTACTGATCACCCATGAAATGGATGTAGTGCACGATCTCTGCCACCAGGTGGCGGTAATCGATCAGGGTGAAATCCTGGAGCGCGGTCCGGTGTGGCAGGTCTATAGCGATCCGCAACAGGAAACCACGCGGCAGTTGCTCAACCCGCAGTTTGCGGCGCTGCCCGAAGCGCTTCAGCCGCTGTTGACACCGACGCGCCAGCAGCCAGATTCACGTTTATTAGTGCGTTTACGCTACAACGGTCAGGGTGCACAGCCCGATCTGGCGGCGATCAGCGCACGCGTGCCGGGTGCGTTAACGCTGATTTATAGCGCGGTCGAGTGGGTTGAGCGTAAGCCCACCGGGCAACTGCTGTTGCTGCTGGATGCCCATCATGATGCGGCGCAGGTATATGACTTGCTGACAGACTCAGCGGATCAACTGGAGGTAACGGGTTATGTCACTGAGTCTTGATCGTTTATGGACGGGTTTGCTGGATACGCTGTTGATGGTCGGCGTCTCATCACTCTTAGCGCTGGCGATTGGCTTGCCAATGGCGGTGATTTTGGTTGTAACGGGTCGCGGCGATCTGTTTCCCAGCCCCGTGTTGAATCGGGTTCTGGGTTGGGTGGTGAATCTGTTTCGTTCGATCCCCTTTTTGATTTTGATGGTGGCACTGATTCCCTTCACCCGCTGGATTGTCGGTACCACTTATGGCGTTTGGGCGGCAGTGGTGCCACTGACGCTTGCCGCCACGCCTTTTTTTGCACGCATCGCTGAAGTGAGCTTGCGAGAAGTGGACAAAGGCTTGACCGAAGCGGCGCAGGCGATGGGATTTCATCGCTGGCATATTGTCTGGCATGTGCTGCTGCCGGAGGCGCGTCCCGGCATAGTGAGTGGCTTTACCATCACGCTGGTGACGATGATCAATGCTTCAGCTATGGCCGGTGCCATTGGTGCAGGCGGATTGGGCGATCTCGCCTATCGCTACGGCTATCAGCGCTTTGATATGCAGGTAATGTTAACGGTGATTGTGGTGCTGGTGGCATTGGTGACGCTGCTGCAGTTTTTTGGCGACCGACTGTCGCGACGGCTGAATCATCGCTGAGATAGGGAAAAAGCTCAATACGTTGTGCTGCGACCAAGTGTATTCACCACTGTTGCGACGTCGCTAACCCCGCACACCATCCTCGCGCTAATGTAAAACGTTCGCTCAATTATGGCCAGGGTGAGAATCGTGTACTTAGCTATGGAAGCGCTGCAAACCGTGCACCTGGATATGATTTTTTACCTTCGCAATGGTTGGGCGGCATGAGTGTCATCCACCTCAGCGAATCTGTAATTCTGCTAACGCTGTCAATAGCGCATCGACTTTTGGCAACAACTGCTTGCGGCGCGGCCATATCAACGTTAATGCCAAACCATCGGGCTGTTGTTCCGGCAAAATGATCTCCAGTTCACCGCGTGCCAGCGGTTCGCGCACCAGCCAGGATGGCATCTGCGCCACGCCTAATCCGCCACACAACGCTTGCACTTGCGCATCGACGTCACCCAGTGCCATCCGGTGCGGCACATTACGCCAGTGTGGATGTCCATCGGCAGTGGTAAACAGCCAGGGCTTGCTGCTGCCATCGACACGTTCATACATAATCGCCTGATGCTGCAACAGCTCGCTTTCATTGCGGGGACGTCCGTGGCGCGCCAGATAATCGGGTGCAGCGCAAAACACCATGCGCTCGCGGCCCATCTGACGGCAGCCAAGCGAGGCCGGCACATCTGGCGATCCGCCAATGCGTACTGCGACATCAATCCCCTCATCAAACAGATCGATAAAGCGATCGGAGAAGGTGAGATTGAGTTCGAGTTCCGGGTGTCGCTGACAAAATGGAATCAGCACCGGCATGACGCCAAGTCGGCCATAGGTATTGGGCACGGCGACGCGTAATCGCCCTGAGGGAATGCTGCGCTGTGCTGCCAGTACCGCTTCGGCTTCGGCCAGTTCCTCCATAATGCGCAGGCAGGTTTGATAGTAGGCGTTGCCGGCATCGGTGAGTTTCAAGCTGCGCGTGGTGCGTTCCAGCAAGCGTGAGCCGAGTCGCGTCTCAAGTCGCGTGACGCTTTTACTGACGGCCGAACCGGTCAGGTGTAAACGTTCTGCCGCCGCCGCGAAACTGCCGCTCTCGACGCTGGCCACAAAGGGAACGATATCTTTCAGGCGTTGATCGTGCATCTATTCGTGAATCCAGGTTGTGAATGATGTGAATTAAAGCCAGAGATAGGAACTCAATTCTCTATTAAGCTCATCATTACTGAAACAGAGGAGAATTGAAATGCAAAAGCAGGCGTTAATTGTGGGCATCAGCGGCGTTATAGGGCGTGCGCTGGCGGAAAAACTGCAAAGTGAAGGATGGCAGGTGACCGGATTATCCCGTGGACGCGGCGCGATCCCTGAAGGTTGTCGTAGTGTGACCGCGGATCTCAGCGATGCGGATGCGGTAAACACCGCACTGTCACAAGAGAAGCCCGATGCGCTGTTCTTTAGCGTCTGGTCGCGTCAGGAAAATGAAAAAGAGAACATCCGCGTGAACGGCGGCATGGTGCGCAATGTGATTGAAGCGCTGGGCGAGCGCCTCAACGGTGCACATGTTGCGCTGGTGACCGGGCTGAAGCACTATCTGGGGCCGTTTGAAGCCTATGGCAAAGGCGCGGTGCCGGTGACGCCGTTCCGCGAAGAGCAGGGACGTCAGCCGGTGGATAACTTCTACTATGCGCAGGAAGATGAAATCTTTGCTGGCGCTGAGAAATATAGTTATCGCTGGAGCGTGCATCGTCCACACACCATCATTGGTTATGCGCTGGGTAACGCCATGAACATGGGGCAGACCCTGGCGGTATATGCCACGCTGTGTCGCGAGAAGGGCTGGCCATTTATCTTCCCCGGTTCGCCTGAGCAGTGGAACGGTATTGCGGATGTCACTGACGCCGGTTTGCTGGCAGAGCAGTTATTGTGGGCGGCAACAGCCGACGAAGCGGCAAATCAGGATTTCAACGCGGTGAACGGCGATGTGTTCCGCTGGAACTGGCTGTGGCCGCGTCTGGCAGCGTATTTCGGCATTGAGGCCGCTGCCTATCCTGCGCAGATGATGCCTTTAGAAGGGCGGATGCAGGAGGCTGCAGACGCATGGCGTGCCATTGCCGCGCACGAACAGTTACGTGAGGCGGATATTAATAAACTGGCTTCGTGGTGGCACACCGATGCCGATCTGGGACGTCCAATGGAAGCGTTCACGGATATGAGCAAAAGCCGTAAAGCCGGGTTTACCGGTTATCGCGCAACGCTGGATTCGTTTATCAGCTTGTTCGATAAACTGAAAGCGGAGAAAGTGATTCCACAGTGACGTTTTGATTTTTCACCCCCTGCGTGTAGCAATGCACGCACGAACAATGCAGACCATTTTGTTATACGGTCGCCATTTATGGCGACCGTTTACACGTCTTCCAGTTCACGCAGTTTACGCATGACCGGCCTGACATCGTTATTTAAATATTCCATCGTAGTCAGAAACACCCTGCGACGTTTGTCGAAGTTCTTACGGTAAAACATAAATCGTAACCCTGGTGCAAAGACCAGTAATTGCACGTCATTGGCAATAAGCGTGTCGATATTGGATTCGCTGATATCAAGCGTGAAACACCAATTAAGCTGTCGCTTGCAGATGGCACTTTGTACCCAAGAATATTCCTTTGAATGTTGAGATGCGAATAAGTTACCCATAGATGAGTGACCACTCACCGCCATAGTTCATTCCGTCAGAAATTAAATGAGGTGAATGAAAAAAACGTCTAAGTCATCACATATCAACCATTGGTGCTGTTCAAAATGTGATCTTTTCCGTAAAAAGTTACAAGCATTCTTGTATGGTAGTTGGCGCGAGTAAATCATCGGTACCTACTCCCAGAGAAGGTGCCGATGATGATTAACCGTTCGGAAGAGAAACCTATCAAGCTAAAGAACATGCTGGCGTACGGCGGCGGTGATGTTTTTGGCGGTGGCAGTTTTACCGTGCTCGGCCTATGGCTAATGTTCTTTTATACCACCTATGGTGGACTGAGCCCGGCAGAGGCAGGCGCAGTCATTGCGTTTGCGCGCTTACTGGATGCTTTTTTCGATCCGCTAATGGGATATGTCACTGACAACTTCTGGCGTAATCGGTTGGGACAGCGTTTTGGCCGTCGTGGCTTTTTCTTCTTGATTGGCGCGCCGCTGGTGTTTCTCAGTTACATCATGATGTGGATGAGCGACATGGGCTTTGCCTATTATCTCGCGACTTACATCCTGTTCTACGCCTGCTATACGCTGGTTATCGTGCCGTATGAAACGCTGGCGGCGGAGATGACTCATGATTTCCACGTGCGTTCCCGCCTGACTGGCGTTCGCATGTTCTTCTCAATGGGAGCCGGGATTCTGGCTGCCTGGCTACCGGGTGTCATTATTTCGCTACTCGGAGAGAACGCATCCTCTTCCTTCTTCTATATGGCGATTATCTTTGCCACGCTATTTGCTATCGTCATTTTCGGGCTCTACTTCTTTACCTGGGAGCGGGCGATTGAGATCACTGAAAAACCCGCGCCAGTGGATTTCAAACGTGACATGAAAGCGCTGTTTCGCTCCTTGCTCTCCACCTTCCATGTTCGGACCTTCCGCCAGCATGTTGGCATGTACCTCGGCGCTTTTGTCGCGCTGGATGTGTTAGGTGCCGTGTTGGCTTACTACATCATCTTTGTGCTTGGTCATAACGCTGTCGATGCCGCAAACAGCATGACGTTTATGTCGGTGGTGCAGTTCATCTGCATTGCGGCGTGGATTCCCTTCTGTATCCATATTGGTAACGGTGCGGCCTATAAACTGGCGCAATATTTGATGTTAACCAGCGTCGCGTTGTTTATCAGTTTCTATGCCTTTGGTATTAGCGCGGAGATGTGGATGGTATGGGGCGCGGCGATTGTGATGGGGATGGGGCGTTCCGGAACACAGTATGTCTGCTGGAACATCTACAGTTTCATTCCAGATGTGGATGAGATGTTGACGGGGCAGCGCCGTGAAGGGATTTTTGCCGGTGTGATGACGTTTGTGCGCAAGGCCGTACAGGCGGTAGCCCTGTTTATCGTCGGATTGGTACTACAAGCTTATGGCTTTGCCGGAAAAGGCGCGGTGAGCCAACCGCCTGAAGCGATCCACGGAATTGCCCTGGTGTTTGGCGTGGGCGCAGTGATTTTCCTCGCCGTTGGATTATTCAGCGCACGTGGCTTTAGTCTCAACCGTCATAACCATGCACTGTTGATTGCAGAGATTCAACGCCGTCATGCGGGTGGCAATCCCGCAGAGGCCAGCACCGAAACGCGTGCCGTAGCGGAAAAACTCACCGGCTGGCCGTGGGCCAGTTTGTGGGGCAAAAACGACATTATGAAGCGCATTGATCCACGCGCAGAATCTCTCACTGCTAAAGGAAATCAGCAACATGACACGCATAACCTTTGAAGTAATGCAGGCCACCATTGAGAAAGCTTTGTTGAACGCCGGTCTGGATGCGCAACAGGCAGCGCTCTGTGCGCGCATCCATACAGAAACCAGCTGTGATGGCATTCCCTCGCATGGATTAAACCGCGTTGCCCGTTTCGTGGACTATCTGCAAAAGGGTTGGGTGGATGCTCATGCGATACCGGAGCGCGTGAAAAGCTTGTCGGTGATGGAAGTGTGGGATGGACAGCGTGGCCCAGGCATCACCAACGCCATCCGTGCGGTGGATCGCGCCACAGAGTTGGCGCGTGAACATGGCATGGGGTTGGTGGCGATGCGTAATACCACACACTGGATGCGCGGCGGGACCTACGGTTGGCGCGCCGCCGAACAAGGCATGGCCGCCATTTGCTGGACGAATACCGAATCCTGCATGCCCGCGTGGGGTGGTAAGAATACTCGCCTTGGCAACAATCCGTTTGTGATGGCGGTACCCGGAAAACAGGGGCCGTTAGTGCTGGATATGGCGATGTCGCAATACTCCTATGGCAAGTTGCAGGTCACCCGATTGAAAGGGGAACAGTTGCCCTACGCGGGCGGTTTTGATGCGCAGGGCAATTTAACCTGCGATCCTGCACCGATCGAAGCGTCAATGCGGATCTTGCCGACGGGTTACTGGAAAGGATCGGGTTTGGCAATTTTGCTGGATGCGATGGCGGCATTGCTGTCTGGCGGCAGTTGCACTGCAGAGATTGACCGTATTCAGCAGGGCAGTTGCACGGGTGCCAGCCAAATATTTATGGTGTTTGATCCTGCGCAGATCAGCGGTCAGAACTTTAGTGAGCAACTGGCAGAGACCATTCAGCAATACGTCAATGGCTCAATGGTTGCCGAAGGATTCAGTGGCGTCACATGGCCCGGTGAGCGACAAAAAGCCACGCGTGAACGCAATCGTGAAATGGGCATTCCCGTGGACGACGGTGTGTGGGCTGAGGTGCAACACCTGGCAAGTTAGCCACAGGCTTCTCACATTGCGGCAAACAGCCATCGCAGCGTGGCTGTTTGCCTTAACAGATTAAACTTGTGTTAATCCGCCATCGACGCAGATTTCCGCACCGGCAATATAGCTGCTCTCGTCACTGGCGAGGAATAGGGCCGCATTAGCCACTTCTTCCGGTTTACCCATTCTGCCAAGAGGGATGGCGTTGGTTAATCCATTGCGAACATCCTCAGAAGCCGCAGCCATCATCTCAGTATCAACAGGGCCCGGCGCGACCACATTCACTCGAATTCCTCGCGCTGCAAGTTCACGCGTCCAGGTGCGCGCGAATGAACGTAGAGCCGCTTTACTGGCAGAATAAACCCCATAACCCTCCGTGCCGATGACATCCGCAATAGAACCAATCAACACCACACTTGAACCGGATTTCAGAAGCGGTAATGCCGCTTGCAAGGCGAAGAGAGGTGAACGGACATTCAGCCCGAATATCTGATCAAAATGTGGCTCAGTGATCGCATCAAGTTTGGCATATTCAGACATACCGGCATTGATCACTAACACGTCCAGATGATCTGACGTGCCTTTAATGGTGGCCATGATACGGTTCAATTCGTCTTTTCGACTGACATCTGCTTGCAGTGGCATCGCGTTGCCAGTGATTTTTAGGTTGGCCGCGGCTAACTCTTCTTCACGACGAGAAGTAAACCAGGTTGTGGCACCTTCGCTGGCAAGGCGCTGACTGATAGCCAACCCGATACCTTTTGCGCCGCCGAGTACAACGGCCACTCTGTTATTCATTCTGCCCATCTGCTTTCTCCTGTGTTGGTGGAAATCAGATGATATAAAAACTATACTTGATATCAATTACGCACTTGATTTATATCAGATATATAAGGGTATATCGACATGCCAAAAAATGATGATAAGCCATTGATTGATATCGGTAAGACAAGACCGGTTCTGGAAAATATTACCAATAAATGGTCAATATTAATTCTCACTGTGCTTTGTACACAGCCTTCTCGCTTCAATGAAATTCGCCGCCGGTTGGATGGCATAACCCATAAAGCGTTGGCCGATGCGCTTAAACGGTTAGAGCGCAATGGGCTGGTGAACCGTAAAGTGTTGCCGACTGCGCCGGTGAGTGTGGAATACAGCATCACACCTTTGGCGCAGACACTGCAGCAGCCATTTATGGCCCTGGCAAGTTGGGCGATGGAGTACGGGCCGGAGATGGAGAGAGCACAGGCCGCTTACGACATGGCTCGCAATGAGGAAAAAAAGATGGCAGAAGAAGTTTAATGGTTGGGTTTTAATGACAGAACTCAGAAAGACTGGCAGCGCGGTAATTTCATACGCTGCCGTTTTAATCACCTTTATTTGTACCTGTCTATATTACAGGGACGGATAATGCTGAGACTTTTTCTCTAGCCTCAGCAATCAAAATAATCCCCTGCAAGGATTCATCAGGATGAACACTCCAAATTTTACTTTCGGGGATGCAAGTGCCGTCATAACGTATTTTGGTGCCGTCGTAGGGATAAAATTTACCTTCGTTTGTATCCAAAACAAATACCTGTAGCAGACGAGACTTTTGCGCAATGTGTTTCCAAAGTGCTTTCCCGCCTTCATAGTGGTGATGATCACTCATCAGCGTGATATTTTGATGCACCACCAACGTTTCGTACATGCGGGTTGCAAGACCAAAACCTTGAATGATCTCTTGTACCACAACCCCTTCGACCTGCAGCGCGGCAGCATCTTGCCAGAATGCCTTTACGCTAAGCCCATCAAAATTCTCAACGCGAATCAGTTCCAACGTAGCAATGACACGATGGCGGAGATCGTTCTCAATGAGTGCCGGCCCAGCATCGACAACTGCAGAAAACGGTGTTTTGCGATCATAGATAATCCAGTAAGTAGAACTACCCATTTCAAACTCATCAATAATCTCAAAACGTCGTTGTAATGTATTGGGGCTGTATGACATTGGCATTATTGCCATATTTGAATCCCCCTTGTTAAGCACTGGCATGTGTATTCCTTCACTTAGTTTCCTCTCTCCATTTATTAAATTAACACATGACAGAATAGTGGGGAGGTAGATTTAATGGGAGCCAGATTCCTGATTTCTATTTTCATAGGGAGAATGGCATACCTTAATGACCTCAACCTAATCTCACCCAGCGGCGACCAAGTAGCACTGTCAGGACGATAATCACCGCAATTGCGGCCAGATGCATGACAAAATCCATGGGATGCAGATGCACAGGGTGACAAAACGCCAGCAGGGTAACTGCCATGCAGGCGACACCCAATCCAGCCATTGCCAGGCTGCGTACCGGGTGGAGAGCGCGAGTGCGGCGCAGCGTGGCGATCATCAGAACCATCATAGGTGTGCTGACAACCAAGAGGAAAGTAAAGCATCGTGTGCTGTCATCGTCATGCGGCTCAATAACCGCGTGCGGAATACTGCTTAGACTCAAACCCAACCACAGTAAGCCCAGCGGCAACAGCACTTTCCAACTGATGCTTTGACGCCCGGCAATACTCATATTAAACGCGCTGCGAATCGCCATTAGACCCAGAACAAAGGCCAGAGCCAGTTGTACCATCGCGCGCATTGCGCCAGGCTGCGACCAGTCGGTGAGGGTGCGTTGCACCAGAAAACTGGCGGCGATGCCGCAGGGCAGTGCCAGTAGCAGCCACATCAAGACACGCCAATAAGTCGGCCGCATCGGTTGAACGGGCTGCATGTCGCGGCTGAGTTTTTCGATTAACAAATCGTGATTATTCATGGTGTGCTCCAAAGCGACGCAGATTACTCAGCGCGCGATGCAACAGCGATTTCACCGCTGCCACACTTAAATTGTTATGTTCTGCCGCTTCAGTCAGGCTCATTTCGCGTAGATGGACGTGTTCAACAATCTCACGTTGACGAGAGGGAAGCTGGCGCAAATAGCCTGCCAGCTCCACTTGCGTATCCAGCGGTGGTGTTTCTGGCGCAATGGCGGCTTCAGTTAACGTCTCTTCATGAACTTCCCATTGCTGATGACGTCCGCGCCGCCTCAGGGCATCGACTGCGCGAGCGGAGATGATAGCCATCAGCCAGGGTAAGAACGGGTAGGCAGGATCATAGGTGTGACGCACCCGATGCACCGTTAACAGCACATCCTGAATCACATCTTCGACTAATGCCTGGTCGGTGAGTTGTTTGCGTATTTGTCCGCGTATCACCGGCACTAACGCTTTGAGCAGTCGGGTGTAGGCGAGCTGATCGCCCGCCTGCGCCTGTTCCATTAGCGCGGGCCAACTTTCGCGCGCGCTATCACTTGCTTGCATAATCCGCCTTGAAACATTTACGCCTTCGAGCTGGCCGCTTGCAGCGCATTCACCACAATGCCTGGTGTCAGCACTTGCGGCAGCACTTTTGGCGGCCCGCCATCGGCGGGGTAAACCAGATACATCGGGAGTCCGCCCTGGCCAAACTCGCTCATGGCGTCATCGACATCAGGGTTAAACTTGGTGGAGTCAGCCACCATATACAACGTACCGGTTTTTGCCAGCGCGTCTTTAACCGCCTGCGTCGAGAGTGAGGTTTTTTCATTTACCTGACAAGTGATGCACCATGATGCCGTGAAATCGACAAAGATCGCTTTGCCATGTCCGCGTTGTGATGCAACGGCCTGCGGCGTCCACTTCTCTTTGGTGAGCTGTGCGGTGACCTGATCGCCAGCCAGTCCTTCGCCCGGTTTAATCAACTGCGGCAACGGCGCCAGTACGGCGACAATCAATACGGCGGTGACGGCGAACAGGACTTTATGGCCTTTACCGGCAAAACGGCGATGTTGCGCCATCCCATACAACCAGCCAGCAAACGCGACAACGACAGAGGCTGCTAACAGTGTAGCTAAAGCTGCGCTGCCCGCCTGTTGCGCTAATACCCACACCAGCCAGGCGTAAGCGCCGAACATTGGGAAGGCCAGACCGCGTTTCAACACATCCATCCATGCACCTGGTCGTGGCAGGAATTTTGCCAGACGCGGGAACAAGGAAACCAACGTGAAGGGCGCGGCAAAACCCAGAGCCAGTGCAAAGAAGATTACCAGGGCCACAGCCGGAGGTTGCACCAGCGCATAACCAATGGCACTGGCCATGAAGGGGGCGGCGCAGGGGGTGGCAACGATAATCGCTAGCGCACCGGTGAGCGCAGATCGTAAAAATGCGCCGCGATTGATTTCCACCGCGCCCACGCGCTGAACGGACAAGCCCACTTCAAACACGCCGAGCAAGTTAAGTGCGGCGGCGAGGATCACCAGCGACAGCAGGGCGATCACCAGGGGGGATTGCAGTTGGAAACCCCAACCGACAGCGGCCCCGCCTGCGCGCGCGGCCAGTAAAATCCCTGCCAGCGCCATCATGGTGACGATCACACCCAGCAGGAAACCCAAACCTTCGCGTCGCGCGCTGGCAGCGTTGTCCGTGTGGCGTAACAAACCCAGCGCTTTCAGTGAGATGACTGGAAAAACGCAGGGCATAAGATTAAGAATAATGCCGCCAATGAAGGCGGCCAGCATGGCGGTTAACATCGCTGGCCTCTTTGCTTAGTGAGTTTGCTGATGCGCGTCGTCGTACTGCTTCACGGCGGCGAGGGCTTTCTCAATGTGCGTATCCGGGTTTCTATCAGTGTAACTCAGCAGGATGTTGCCATCCGGCGCAATCACATAGGACGTACGATCGGAGAGTGTTTTCCCTTTCATTTGCATGGTGGTCTGGTACTCAGCAGCAATCTTGGCGCCAGGATCCGCAGCGACCGCAAATTTGTCACGGCATTCCAGTTTGGAGAAGTCGCTGACCTGATCGGTATTCCCAGCGGTCACGCCAATCACGGTGGCGTGCATTTTGGTGAAATTATCGGTGGCTTCGGCGAAGTCATGCGCTTCAATGGTACAGCCCGCGCTAAAGGCAGCTGGGAAGAAATACAGCACCACAGGGCCTTTTTGCAGCGCTTTTTGCAGTGAGAAGGTGAGTGGTTTGCCGGCTAAAGCACCTTGTAACTCGAAATTCGGCGCTTTGGCACCCACGGGCAGCGCGGCGATGGCATTAAAAGCGGTGGCAGAGAGGCCCAATGCAGCGGTGATGCTCAGAGTACAAACGAGGGTTTTAAACGATTTCATTATCTGCTCCTGCGATGTAAGGGAGGTCCGGTTTTGGTGACTCAATACATCAGTTCGCTGGAGGAGGCGGAAAGGTTTCGGTGTCAGAAAAAAAAAGTTAAATTAGCCACGCTATATGACTCATGGAAAAAGAGGCAAACAGAGATGAATCGGAATTATTTCAGTAAAATCATTTTATTAGTCGGATTATCTTGTTCGGCTACCGCATTGGCGGCACCGGCAATAAACAGCGATGTCGCTTCACTCATCAACCAGCGCTTGTCGTATATGAAGGATGTCGCTGGCTATAAGGCCGTTAATCATCTCCCTGTAGAAGACCTGCCGCAGGAAGACAAAGTTCTGGCCAGTGCGGTACAGCAAGCTGAAAAACTGGGCTTAGCGGGGGAGTCTGTCAAACCCTTCGTGCAGGCGCAGATGGATGCCGCGAAAGCGATTCAGTATCGCTATCGTGCAGATTGGCTCTCCACGCCCGAGCAGGGATGGCAGCCTTTGCCGTTAGACCAGGTCAGGAGCAAGATTAATGCGCTGAGCGCCAGTATCCTGAACGGTATCAGTGAGCAATTAGCCCAGGGCAAACCCTTCACTGATAAACCCGCCTTTCTGCACGCGCTTGATCAAGCGAATCTGGAACAGGGTGATAAAACGCGGTTGTGGGAAGCCTTGCAGAAAATCAGTCTGAAAAAATAGCGGATATGCCATGCCAGAGGTGTCATGAATCACGCCTCTGGAATGTTTAACGCAACATGCTTCATGGTTTCAGTCTACTCAGCATGCGAAGCGCGTTCTCAAACCACTTTTCTGCAATCTGGACTGGAATTTCAGCGGGTAAAATTTTCATCACGCGCCTTCCATTCATCACTGCAATAAACGCCTGTTTCACCCATCATTCTTCGGCGCTATGGTGTCGTGAACTCCATTTTATCTTCTGCAGTCAGCGTCACGCCATTCCGCCACCTTTTCCTTATATCCCCAACTGAACTCCCTATGTCCTGCTGGAGAATGCCCTCTGCTATAACTGCTGCGAGTTGTTAACGTGTGGGAAAAGCTTGTCATGGATATTCGTAAAATT
>NZ_JZRH01000029.1:0-1274 GCF_000963985.1 Pantoea sp. BL1
TGTAAGAATCCGGAAACGCTTCGTTTCCGGATTTTTTTTATGCAGCTCAGTCAGGCCCTTGATATCGTCTCTCGTTACGATTCTCTTCGTCATCCTCTGAATACGCTCGCGGATGTTCTTGACCCTGCGCTCATCAGCCGCTGCCTTGAGGAAGCTGGCACGGTCACGCTCCGCAAGCGCAGACTCACTACAGATATGATGGTCTGGTGTCTCATCGGCATGGCCCTTGAGCGCAAAGAACCCCTTCACGCCATCGTTAATCGCCTTGATATTCTGTTACCGGGAAACCGTCCTTTCGTTGCGCCCAGCGCCGTAGTGCAGGCAAGGCAGCGGCTGGGGGACGACGCTGTACGGCGGGTTTTCGAACAGAGCAGCGAGCTCTGGAATGCACAGACTTCCCACCCTGACTGGTGTGGTCTGACGCTGTACGCTGTTGACGGCGTTGTCTGGCGCACGCCAGAAACGCCTGATAATGAGAAGGCTTTCGTCCGTTCAGGCACGGTGGCAGGCGCCTCGCCTTATCCGCAGGTTCGCATGGTCTGCCTGATGGAACTCACCAGCCATCTTATCAGCGGCGCCGCGATGGGCTGCCAGAACGAGAATGAGATGGTGCTGGCAGAAGGTCTCATTGAACGCGCGTGCGACAACAGCCTGACTCTCTTCGATAAGGGCTACACGTCATTCGGTCTGCTTAGCGCCTGGCATGAGGCCGGCGAAAACCGTCACTGGATGATAGCGGCACGTAAAGACCTGCAGTACGAAGAGGTCCGTCGTCTGGGGAAGGGAGACATACTTATCCGGGTAAAAACCTCTGCTCAGTCACGGAAGAAATGGCCGCATCTGGCGGCGCACACAGAGATGAGGATGATAAGCCGGGAAATAAAAGGCCGGACGTGGCGGTTCCTGACGTCGATGACGGATGCGATGCGTTACCCGGGTAAAGAAATAGCGGATCTCTACAGTCATCGCTGGGAGATAGAGCTGGGATATCGTGAAATAAAGCAGGGTCTCCAGGACAGCAGGCTCACGCTTCGCAGCAGGAAGCCGGAGATGGTAAGGCAGGAGCTGTGGGGCGTGCTGCTGGCCTACAATCTGGTGAGATATCAGATGATAAGAATGGCCTCAACGCTGAAGGGATACTGGCCTAACCAGCTCAGCTTCAGGGAATCGACAGCGTGGGTGATGAAACTGCTCTGGACACTGGAAGGCGCTTCGCCTGGGCGTATCCCGGAACTGGTGAAGGACGTAAGTTCGATAGCAGAGATGGTCAGACT